>CAZDAY010000071.1:0-5686 GCA_964503435.1 uncultured Treponema sp. | reverse complement strand
GCAAAAGAAATTGTGCCAGTTTCGTCTTCTGTGCCAGTTTCGTCTTCTGTTCCAGCGGCGGCATCTTCTGCGCCTACGCCAGAAAAATTCTCTGTTCTCGAGACAAATTCTTCAGTTTCACATCGAACATCTTCTGCGCCAGCGAAATTCTCTGTTCCGCCGCAAAACTCTTCTGTAAAATCCGCGTTTTCTGCTTCCGGGTCAAATTTTTTTTTCATACAATCCTCTAAAAAATGCGATTTCTCACAAAGTCCAAAACCGCAGTATAAAAAAAATCCCATTTTCCTCAAAAAAGCGGCTTTCGTCTTCATAAAAGTTCAAGTAGTTTATAAATTTTTCGCTGACATTGCAAGAACTTCAACTATTTTCTAAATTTTTCAGCATTTTTCATATTTATTTGGAGCAAATTTTCTAACTGACTTTAACTTAAGTTGTCATTCTGAACTCGTTTCAAAATCTGCTTATACTTAGCACAAAAATCAAAACGCAACCGCCACTTTTTTATCTTCTATGCTAAGTTTCCGCCCCAAACAAAACCCGCTTTTCGTACTTCCACTTTCGTTCCATTCTTGCTATCGCAAGAACGCCTGCGGCGGTACTACAATCGGGGCTAAGTCCTCTGCAAAATCAGCAAAACTAAAAAAAATAAAATAAAACAAAAAATTTTATACATTTTTTTGCGGATTTTAAAATTTTCAGTCTATTTAAAATATGTGAGCAAATTAAAAACAAAACAAAAAGTCATTTTTATAATTTTAAATTTACTTCAAGCGAATTTTCTGTTTGCAAACGAAGTTTACTGGCAGCTGAACACCTTGTCAGAAACAAACAGTTTTTTTTCTCCCTGCGAAAACAAAAAAAATTTTTCTGCAAAAGAGTCACTTTCTGTAAAATTTACATTAGAAAATTTTTCAAGTTTTTTTGTTGCAAAAACAAATAATTTAAGTCCCGAAGATTTTAAACTTCCAGATGAAAATTTAAAAACTTCAAGTCTGCATTTTCTTTCTATAATAAACCAAGAAATTTTCCAAACTTACACTTTAAATTTTCAATATTCTATAAATTCTGCAAATTTTCCAATTTACACAAAACTTTACGCAGGAAATTTAAAATTTTCAGATTCAATTTCAAGGTTAAAAAATCCGATTTTAGCCACGCCGTCTTCGTTAAAAAAATCAATATTAATGCCTTGCGGAATAAAAATTTCAAATTCAGAAAGTTCTTCAAATTCATCAATTCATTGTGCCGCAGTAAATTTCAGCGCAAGTCAAAAATTCCCGAATTTACCAGCAATCCAGTTTGCCTACATTCATAAAGATTCCTTTTACGCTTCAATAAACAAGGGTTTTTCCACAAATTTCATCATTCCATTATCAAAAATTTCTTTTGGACTAACTTACGCTTTAACAAAACACGGAAATCTTGATTTTACTTCAAAATCATGGAACTTGAGCCAGGCCTTTTATCCGCAAAAATTTTATTCTGCAGCAGAAAGTCAATTAAATTTTTCATCAGCATTTTTTAAAACTTCAACAGTTTTTCAAATAAGCGAAAATCCTTTTGGAAAGCCAAATCTTTGCACAAAAAATCAAAATTCGCTAAATATCGAAAACTTTACTTTGAATTTTTCATTTTTTTTAGCAGACAAAAATTTTATAACCTGCGACGGAGATTTTATAAAACCTTATTTTCAATACAATTTAAATCCGCAATACATTTTCTTTTTTCCTCACACAGATTTAAACTTGGGACTTTTATTTCAAAAAAATCGCGCTAAAACAATTTCTAAAACAGGAAAATTTTATGATGAATATTTTGCAAAGGCACAATTTGTTTTTAACGTAAACAATTCAAGTTTTTCATCGCAAACATCTTTTTCTGGAAGAAATTCTGCAAATTTTTCACAAAACGATTTTGAATCTTTATTTTCATCAAATAATTTTTTTGATAATTTTGATGAAATTTCATTCAGCCAGAAAATTTCGTATTCATTAAAAAGCAAAAAGTTCAGCACAAAATCTTACTTTTTATTTAAAACTGATTTTTCAGAAAATATTTATAACGCAAATTTCAGTTTTTACTTAAAAAAATCAATTTTAAAAAATTTTTCGCTTGCACTTTCACTTACTGAAAAAAATTTTCTTATAACAAAAACAGAATTTACTTCGGCAGTAAATCTTTCTTTTTCTACAAAAAATTTAAAAAGCAACTTAAAATTTTCAGCAAATCTATCCACTTAAAACGATTTACTATTGAATTTAAGCACAATTTGCTATATATTTATGCGACTATTACAATTTGCGGAAAATCTTTTTATTTTTTCGTATTGTACAAAAATTCTGAATATTTTTTTTTGAGAGGTAAAATATTATGGCTTTTGATATTACCAAAGTACGTAATATCGGTATCAGTGCTCACATTGACTCTGGTAAGACAACCACTTCAGAACGTATTTTGTTCTACTGCAACAAAATTCACCAGATTCACGAAGTTCGTGGCAAGGACGGTGTTGGAGCGGTAATGGACAGTATGGATTTGGAACGTGAACGAGGCATTACAATCCAATCAGCAGCAACACAAGTAAAATGGAAAGACACAACAATCAACTTGATTGATACTCCAGGTCACGTAGACTTTACTGTAGAAGTTGAACGTTCTCTTCGCGTTCTTGATGGCGCAATTATGATTCTTTGTGCAGTTGCTGGAGTTCAGTCTCAGTCAATTACAGTTGACCGTCAGCTCAAACGTTATCATGTACCTCGCGTTGCTTTTGTAAATAAATGTGACCGTCAGGGTGCAAATCCAATTCGTGTTTGCGGTCAGCTTCGCGAAAAATTAGGTCTTAACGCACACATGATGGAACTTCCAATCGGTCTTGAAGACAAACTTGAAGGTGTAGTAGATCTTATTTCAATGAAAGCCATTTATTTTGATGGTGATAGTGGTGAAAATCTCCGTTATGCAGAAATTCCTGCACACTTACTTGATGATGCAAAAAAATATCGCCAGGAAATGCTTGAAGAAGCTGCAAACTTTGATGACAATCTTATGGAAAAAGTTTTAAATGGCGAAGAACCAGAAGAAGCAGAAATCATCGCAGCAATCCGCAAAGGAACTCTTGCAGAACAGTTTGTAGGCGTTTTCTTAGGTTCAGCACACGTAAATAAGGGAATTCAGCCACTTCTTGATGCAGTTGAACGCTATCTTCCAAATCCAACAGAAGTTCATAACTACGGTCTTGATTTGGACAAAAACGAAGAAAAGGTTGAACTTTTCAATGTTGAAAATAAACCTTGTGTTGCACTTGCATTCAAACTTGATGACGGACAGTATGGTCAGTTAACTTATGTTCGTATTTATCAGGGAAAAATTGTAAAAGGCGATGAACTTTTCAATACTCGTGCTAAGAAAAAGTTTAAGGTTGGACGTATCGTTCGTATGAATGCTGCTGCAATGGAAGACATTAACGAAGGTATGCCTGGCGACATTATTGCACTCTTTGGTATTGATTGTGCTTCCGGAGATACATTCTGCGGTGGCGGATTAAATGTTGCAATGACATCTATGTTCGTTCCAGAACCTGTTATTTCTCAGGCAATCGAACCTGTTAACAAAGCGGATGCTGCAAATATGTCAAAAGCTCTTAACAGATTTACAAAGGAAGATCCAACTTTCCAGACTTATGTTGATCCAGAAAGTAACCAGACAATCATCAAGGGTATGGGTGAATTGCACCTTGCTGTTTACGTTGAACGTATGAAGCGTGAATATAAATGTGAAGTAAAAGTAAGTCAGCCACAAGTTGCTTACCGCGAATCAATTTGTCAGCGCGCAGAATTCAACTACACACATAAAAAACAGACTGGTGGTTCAGGTCAGTACGGTCGTGTTGCTGGTTTCATGGAACCTCTTGCAGAAAAAGATTACGAATTTGTTGATTCAATCAAAGGTGGAGCAATTCCTAACGAATACATTCCATCTTGCGACAAGGGATTCAAAAAGGCAATGGAAAAAGGTTCGCTTATTGGTGCACCAGTTGTTGGCGTAAAAATCACAATCAACGATGGACAGTACCACCCTGTTGACTCTTCTGATATTGCATTCCAAACAGCAGCAATCGGAGCATTCCGCGAAGGTTATGCAAAGGCAAAACCTGTTATTTTGGAACCAATTATGAAAGTTGAAATTGCAGGTCCTACAGAATTCCAGGGAAATATGTTTGGACTTATCAATCAAAGACGTGGAGTTATTATCAGTTCAGAAGATGATAATGGAACCTCAACAGTTGATGCAGAAGTTCCACTTTCAGAAATGTTCGGATTTTCTACAATTCTTCGCTCTTCAACTCAAGGTAAGGCAGAATTTACAATGGAATTTGAAAAATATGGTAAAGTTCCAAATGCTGTTGGAGATGAACTTATTAAAGAATATCAGGATAAAAAGAAGTCAGGAAACTAATTAAATTTTAGTTTTCCAAAAAACTGATTAAATCCAAAAATTTGCTAAATTAAGGTCTTTCACTTTTGTGGGAGACCTTTTTTATTAATCGTTAAAGTCCATTTCGAGAGTCGATTGTTGTACTTCGACTTTACTCAGTATCCGCAACATCGAAGTGCATCAGCCACAAATTCGGAATAACACAAAATTTCAAAAACAACTGTCAATTTCTACAAATCAAAATAAAATTTTAATTGTTTCATTATCTGAAATTCTGTGCTACACTTAAATTATCACTTAATTTAAAATTGTAAAAATCATTCTTAACAAAACAATAAAAGGAGTCATGATATGGCAAAACAAGAACTTTATGAACGCAGCCCAATTCGTTCTTTTGACGAAGCAACTAACGGCGGATTAAAAGCAGGCGAACTTGGTTTAGTAACAGCAAAAAAGGGACTTGGAAAAACTTCTGTTTTAGTTCAATTTGGTATGGACACCTTGTTAAACGGTAAACAGCTTGTTCACGTTTCATTTGATCAGCATTCAAACAACGTAATTACTTGGTATGATGATATTTTTACAGAAATTGCAAAGAAAAAATCCATTCCAAATGCAAACGAAGTTAAAGAAACAATTACTCGCAACAGAACAATTCTTAATTTCAGCCAGGACAGTTTCAGTCTAGAAAAAGTTGTAAACACGCTTAATGCACTTAAAGCTGGAGGATTTTCAACAGCGGGAGTTGTTATTGACGGAGTTGATTTTTCAAAGGTAAAAGAATCTGATATTCAGGCAGTTGGAGCATACGCAAAGGCAACAAAAACAAAGATTTGGATTAGTGCAACCGCTGATTCTGATAAACTTGCTGAGCAAACTCCAAAAGCAATTCTTCCATATTTTTCATTTGTAATTCACCTTGAACCAAAATCAAACATTACAAAGGTTTTGGTTTTAAAAGCAGGAAAAGAAACTGATTTGGAAACAAGTTTAAAATTAGATTCAAAAACACTTTTAATCACTGAAAAATAATTTCGCTGTTTTTTGCGATTTCTGCGGATTTTGTGCTAAGTTCGCAAATTTTTCATTGATTTTAAATATTTTTTTAACAAATCCTTGCCAAAGTTTTGGTGAGGATTTTTTTTTATTAAACAGTGAAATTTTATTAAATAAGTGTTATAATGTTTCAGCAAACCTAAAATTTTACGAATTAAATGACAAAATTATCAATTTAGGTTTGTTAAAAAAC
>CAZDAY010000070.1:0-8118 GCA_964503435.1 uncultured Treponema sp. | reverse complement strand
TGCACATTTTATTTTTAATTTGTGCAAACCTTTTTCTACTGGCAAAGAAAATTGGAACGGGCGGGAAAAATCTCCAAAAAATTCATCATCATATTCAACTGACAAAACATTATCTTTTCCGCCGGTAATTTCAACTGGAATAAATTGATATTCTGAATTTTGTGAACTGTAATAAAAAATTGCATTATTTTGTGGTGTTTGAATTTTTAGTGGAGAAGTATTGTAATCTATTTTGGCAGAAATTTTATTTTCTAAAACCCAAGATTGATATTCTGAAGGATATTTTACAAAAACTGAATTTTCATCATCATCTTTTACATGCCAAGTGCAAATTTTATTTTCTGTTCCGTTTTTTACGTATTCATAAACGCTAGAAGGACAATTTTTTCCGGCTTTCATTCCAGATAACGAACAGATTTTTGTTTTTGTCCAATTTTCTGGTTCTAAAAAAATTTTATCATCATTTTTTGCATTTTGAAAATTGTATTTTGGATTTTTTTCAAGATAATCTAAAATATTTTTTGCAATATACGCAGGCAAAGAACTGCCAGTTTTTCCAACGACGGTTTCTCCATTCAAATTTCCCATCCAAACGCCAACCGTATATTTTTTTGTTGCTCCCAGTGCGACAATATTTTGATATTGATTTGCTGTTCCAGTTTTAAAAATTGAAGGATAAGATGTTTGAAAAGTTTGAGAATATCCAAATCCTAAGGCACGAGAAGCTTTATCAGAAAGAATGGAAGTGATGATTCTTGCTGTGTCCGGAGAAAAAACTTGTGCTTCTTGTTTTGAAGAATATTCTAATGGAATAAATTTTCCATCACGAACAAAAACGCTAAACGCTGGAACAAGTTCTGCCAAACTAACTTCTCCCGCACCAAGCGCCAATCCTAAATCCGCAGATTTTCCTGTTTTGCGAAGAGAGTCAAATCCCAAAGAAAAAAGCGTTTCTAAATATTTTTCAACTCCAATTTCGTTTAAAACTGAAACTGCTGGAACATTTAAACTTGAAGCCAAAGCAACTCTCAATCGAACTGGGCCATTAAAACGATTATTAAAATTTGAAGGCATATAAAGTTTTGAATTGCCAAATTCTTGAGGAATATCAGCGAGAATTTTTGAAGGATAAAAAAGTGGATTTCCTTGTTCGTTTTGACTGTCAATTCCGAGTGCATATAAAAAAGGTTTCATGCTGCTTCCCGGCTGATTGTTCACCAAAACTCCATCAATTTCGCCACCATGATTTTTATCAAACCAATTATTTCCAACCCAAGACAAAACGCTGCAATCATCATTTTTTATAACTAAAATGGCTCCATTTGTAATTCTGGAATTTGATGACTGAAAAAGTGCATTTTGTAAAAGTTCTTCTGCAAAAAATTGAAGTTCTAAATCTGCGTTAAGATAAATTTCTTGAGGAAGTTTTCCATTTTTGTCAGATGCGTTTTTTTTCAAGTAATTTACATAATGCGGCATAAAAAACGGATATTCAAATAAAGAAGCATTTTGTGCAACTTGAAGATTTACATTTGCGGCGTTTGCACAATTTTCTGGAAAGTTGATTGGATTGTACGCGGAAGGACGACGTGGAATTACAGAAAGACATTTTATTTCATCAGTTGAAAGTTCGTTTAGTTCGCAGCCAAAAAAACTTCTTGCGGCAGAAGTAACTCCTTCACAATTCATTCCAAAAGGGACAGAATTTAAATAAAGTTCTAAAATTTGATTTTTTGTAAGGCGAGTTTCAATTCTGTACGCATTAAAAATATCTTTTAATTTTTGAGAAAAACTTCGCGATTTTGTAGAACCAGAAATGATTTTTACAAGTTGCATTGTGATTGTAGAAGCACCACGAACATTTTTTTTTGCAGAAAGATTTTGAAAAAGTGCTTTAAAAACTGCAAAATAATCAACTCCGGAATGAAAATAAAATCTTTTATCTTCTGCATTTATAAAAATCTTTTTTACATCGTCGGGAATGTTTTCTAAATCTGTCCATTCGCGTTTTAATCCATCTTCGAGCATCAAAACTTGAACTAAATTTTTATTACAATCATAAATTCTTGTGCTGTAAGTTTGATTTAAAAATTTTGAAAAAGCAGAATAGGGGCTGAATCTTAAGAATAAATATCCAGCCACCAAAAGCGAAAGTAAAATTATGCAAATTATTTTCTGCTTTTTTTTCATTTTATTGTGTACAACAATCCTTCTGAACGACCAAAAATTTCGTTTTCGTACATACATTCGGCACTTACTGGCGGAGTTGGATAAACGCCTCGTCGAACTGCGCGGAATGTAAACGTAATTTCTGTAGAACCGGTTTCAAAAGAATCCCAGAAAAATTGAATTTCATTATCGTAAATTGTTTTGTTGCTAATCCAATGTCGCCAAGATGAATTTTCAATTTCTGCTTCCGAACCGCTTGTTACAAAAGTTGAATCGAGAATTTCTGCTCCAGACGGAATTGCGGCTCTAAGTGCGACAAAATTTCTGTCTTTTGTAGATTCAAGGCGAACTGTCGCTTTATAAAGTTTTCCGCTTTCAAGTTCAACCAGACAATTTTCTTGATTTTGATTTACAATTTCTTTTGTTTCGGCATCTTGAATTTTGTATTCAACTTTTAAACCTTCATCACGAGAAGTTAACATTTCATCAGGAAGTGCGTATTTCATTTCCATTGTGTAGAAAACTTGTCCTTTTCCAGATTTTGTAAATTCAAGCGGAATAGATTTTCCTTTTGGAAGACTTGCAATCTGTTCATCAGAAAAATCAAGATTTAAAGTTTTTGGTTTTGCATTTACGCCTTTAAATTTTTCATTCATAATCTGATTTTTGTTTAAATTTACAGTTGATGTAAAATCAGTTTCATCAAGATTTCGTGCTTTTATGTAAGTATAAATTGCTTCAAGCACGTGTGAAGTTGTCGCAGTATTTTGCCAATAACCTTGAGATTGTTTTTGCATCAAAGTAAAAATCAATCTGTCTACCATTGTATCATTTGGATTTTGTAAAACTAAAACTTGTAAAATTAAGGCAAATCGTTCTGTTTCGCTTTCAAAAACTTCCCAAAATTGTTTTGTATTTTTTTCAATAATAGAAACACTTCTTTCTGAAGGCTGCAAATATGGTTTTATAAGATTGATAATTTCTTCAGTTTTAGAATTTTCACCAAGATTTTTGTAAGCAAGAGCGATGTAAGAAAGTGCATTTAAAGTTTCATCTTCCAGATTTGTAAACGACGAAAGAATATTTTGAGTAAAGTTTTTGATTTGAGAAGATTCATCATCAGAAAGCAAACTTAAAACATAAGCGGAATATGCTTTTAAATATGAAGATTTTTGATAATTTTTGTATTCTGATTGTAAATATTCGAGTAAAGATGAAATATTTATTTTTAAATCAGAAGATGTGTAGCCGTGAGATTTTGCAACTGCATAAATGTGAGCAATTCTTAAACTTACGTAATAATTTGATTTTGTAGCATTTGACCAATAAGGAAATCCTCCGTCCGAATGTTGAATTTTTGACCAATTTTTTAAATAACGTTTTACAACTTTAGATGGAGAAGAAATTTCAGAATCTAAACCAAAAACATCAATATAATCTTCAAAAATTATAAGCGGAAGAAGTTTTGAACTTTGCTGTTCAAGGCATCCGTAAGGATATTCAAAAAGATAATTTACACTTGAACCCAACATTCCAAGCCGAGTTGCATCTAAAGTGAATTTTAAATTTCCTTGAGCGTCTTTTGCAAAATCTGGAATTATAAATTCTTCAGTCATTTTGTTTTCATCAGATTTTACAGTTCCAATCATTGTAACTGTTTCATAAGTGTAAGTTTTTTCAATTTCAAGCGGAACTTTTATTTTTTCATTTAAAACATTACTTTGAATGTCAAAACTCAACTGAACAACGCCTTTTTCTTGAGCCGCTAAATCAAAATAAACAACGGAAGAATCGCCACTTTCAATAGAAACTGTGTGTTCAGTTTGTCCATCAAAAAATGCTTTTCCACCAACAACAGAAATTCCTTCATCAAGAATATAATTTATTTCATTTGCCATTTCTTGAGTTAAAGGAGCAACACTTGCTTTTACTTTTACTTTTTGAGTTTTTGAATCAAGATTTGTAATCAAAACTCCAAGTTCTGCTGTATCTCGTTCGCGAAGTTTTCGTGGTTGAACAACTTGCACGTTGATTGGATTTTGAACTTTAATTTCATCTTCATTTAATGCAAAAATATCATCTTTTACGCCAAAAGCAGTAATTCTGTAAGTTGTAAGATTGTCTGGCATTGTGAAAGTGCATTTTACTTGACCTTTTTCGTTGGTTAGCAAAACTGGTTCAAAAACGGCAGTTGGTTTAAAATCTTTTCGCTCATTTTCTTTTTCTTCATCAGCATCGCCACCTTGAAGATTTTTTATGCTGTAAGTTACTGGATCCATCAAATAAGAACGAGAATCTCCGCCAAAAACGCAAAGTGGAAAATTATAAATTCCGTAGAAAAATTCTATTGGATTTTGAACATGATAATCAATTAAATCTAAAACGCCTCTATCAACTGCCATAAGACTAAGTTCTGCATTGGAGTAAGGTTTTCCGCCTTTTGTTGCCGTAAGAGTGATTGTTGCCTTTTCTCCGGGACGATAAACTTTTTTGTCTGAATCAATTTTTATAGAAAATGCTTGAGTCATTGGATTTACAAATAAAGTTGCAACGCCGTAGTAAGATTTTGGTTTGTCTAAATCTGGTTCTCCATATTCGTGATTTGGTTTTCCGTGCCGAACTGAATAAGATGAAACTGAAACATAAACAACAGGAACATAATTTTGTGCAATTGGAATTTCAATCAGATTTGAACTTTCTTCAAAATGACGAATTTCTTGTGTAAAAATTCCTTCGCGTTCCACTGTGATTAAATAATCGCCTGCTGGAAGGGGACTTTCCATAAGAATTTGTGCATTATCACCAGGATTATATTGTGATTGTGATGGAGTTAAAGTGATTGTTTGTGAATCTTCATTTCCACGCCAAGAAGCTCCACTTCCAGAAGCATAAAATTCCAAAACTGTTTCTACATAACGATTTTCTTTGTCGTAACCGTAAACTTTTAGTTTGTACCAGCCTGCTTCTGTTGGAGTTATAGAAAGATTGCCTTCATTTTTGATTTTTACAGTTCCAGACGCTTCTTCTTTTTCTGAACATTCATAGCGAGTATAAACTGAATCATAAACACTTTTTTCATTTACCATTGTCCAGACTTTTCTTGTAAGTGAATAATTTAATTCTTTTACTTTTTTCACTGAAGATATTTTTTCGCCATCTGGAGAAACTAAAATATAATTTACTTCGACTTTTGAACCTTTTTTTGCAAAACCATTTTCTTTTCGTTTTAAACCAACATAAAAATCTGCTGGATGAACTAAAACTGTTGCAGAACTAGAAATTCTCTGATTTGAAACATCTTGAACTGCCGCTTCTATTCTATAACGGTAAGGACTTCCGTTAGAAATAATTTCTGTGTTTGCAGAAAGATTTGCCGTTCCGCTGGCATTTAAATTGCCTTTTTCATCTTGAAAATATTGTCTTGAAGAATAATTTACACTTGGACCAAAAGTAAATCCGTTAGTTTCTGAATTTTCTGGCACAAATTGACTTGGCTGTTTATACCAGGAAATATCATAATCCGCATTTGATAAACTTCCTCCCGCAAGATAATTTGCACTAAGTTCAGCAGAAATTTTATCTCCACCAAAATAAGTTAGTTCAGGAATTTTTATGGAAGATTCAATTTTTAATCGTTCAAATTCCGCAACTGTAAAATAATAATAAATTGGCTCTTTTTCTTCAGCACGAGTATAAGCAATACAATAAGCACCGGGTTCTAAATTATCTGGCAGTTTGAAAGAACCGTAAAATCCGCCACTTTTGCTCAAAGTTCCAGTCCAGGAAGGAATTACAACCGGAGCATTTTCCCATCCGCCTTTTGTAATTTTGATTTCGTAATTGCCTGTGTGAGTTAAAATTTTTCCCAAATGTTGAGTTCTATCAATTCCACGGAAAGTAACAGTTTCTCCGGGTTTGTACAATCCTCTGTCAACAAAAATAAAAGTTTGCTGATGTTCTTCAACTGCATATTTATAATTTGATGGATAAACTGAACTTGCGTAAGGATTATGCGCATTTGGGCGGAAAATTACACTGTCTTTTCCATTTATGATTTTTACAATCGGAGCACTTCCCCAAATGTATTCAAAAGATTTTTTAAATTCTTCAAATTCTTTTTCTGTAAAATTGATTATACAAAGTCCGTTTTTATCAGTTTTGCCTTCCGCAAATGGAGAAGATGATGTAACTTTGTACGCTTTTTCTGCAAAAATTTGAACTGTTGCATTTTCAAGAGGATTTCCTGTTTTCATGCTAGAAACTAACGCTACAAGACGATTTACTCCAACGCGAACAGTTGCTCCAATATCTGTAACCTGAATTGTCTGAAGATTTTTGTCTGTTGTAGTTTTTGTTTTATCTGACCAGGAATCATAATAATCTCGTTCAATATCCGCTTCAAATTTTACAGCACCAAATCCATCTTCTAAAAAATTATCCAATTCAAGTTCTACAAAATGCCTTTTATCTTTTTCGCCAACATCAATTAAATTAAAATCAGATTTTGTTTCCGGAAAATAATTTGTGTCTAAAGGATTATTTGTTGCTTCTAAAAAATATTTTGAATTTGGATTTATATTTTGATATTCAAAAATAATTTTGTGCGGAAATTGTGCTTCCATAATTTTAGTTCCGTAATTTTGAAATTTTGAATACGAAACCGGAGATGAAACTGTAAAATTGTAAGATGCTTTTTTACTGTCTTTTTCAAAAACAATGTTTTGCCCAAAAATATCTTTAAGATTTTCTTCAAAAGTGATTGTGTGTTTTTCCTGCTTTGAAATTGGCAAATTAAAAAATAAAACTTGATTTCCATTTATAGAAACATTTTCTTTTGTGAGCGTAAAATCAAAATCAAATTTTGTATTTTTAATGAGAGAATCTAAATCTGGTTTTTGCGAAAATTCAACTTGCAAAGGATTTAATTTTTTATTTTCAGAATGATTTGTGTAAGAATTAACTTTTTTAACAGAAAATTTTTTTAAGGTGTCGTAAGATTTAGGTTTTTGCGAAAATAGATTTGATGGAATTTCTAATGAAAGAGTTTGAGAGTTTTCTAAATCAGAATTTTCAATCAAAGAATTTAAAAAGTTTTTTATGTCAGAATTTTGCTGTGACGAATTTTGTGAATCAGAATTTTTTATGCTTACAAAAACTGTTGTATTAAAAGGAATTTTGTTTTTTATGTTTACAATAAATGAATTTGATATTTGTTTTGATTTATCAAATTTTGGTTTTGTTCCCGCCCAGTAAAATGCATTTTCGTTGTAATCAATTTCTGCATCAAAATCATAAATTTTGTCATTGATTTTTACTTCGAGAATTTCATTTAATTTTTTTAAACTGATTGGATAATTTAATCTTACAAAAAAAGTTTTATCGTAAGGTGGAATTGTTCCTGTTGTATAATTGCTGTAATAATTATAATATTCGCCGTTTTTGTAAAATCCGCCGTAAAGATTTGAAATTTTAATTTCATCTGCCTGAGTTTTAAAACTTGTTTCGTTTACAAGCGATTTTCCTTTTAGTGATTTTAATTTTTTGTTTATTGTGATTGTGTATTCTTGAGCAGGTTCGGCACTTTCTGATGCTTCAAATGCAAGATGTTTTGTTCCGTACCAGCGAAAAACGCCTTTAATTTCTGGTGAGATTGTCATAATTTCCGATTTTGCAGAAGGTTCTTCTAAAGCAGAAAGTTTGTGAACCGGCTGAGAAAAAACTACATAAAAAGAAGGATTTTCATTTTCAGAAACAATTTTTTTTGGTCCCCAATCTTCTACAAAAAATTCTGCGTTTGGATTTTCATCATCTTCATCACTAAAATTTTCTGTTTCTTTGGCTGAAGCGTAAGTTTTATTTTTTTGCGTAGAATAATTTGTTTTGTATTCAGAAAGATTTCGTAAACCCGGAATAACAGATTGTGAAGTTTGAGATGCAGTTTTTTGTGTT
>CAZDAY010000069.1:0-8195 GCA_964503435.1 uncultured Treponema sp. | reverse complement strand
ATATAATATATAGGACTTTGAAATTTAAAACTTGCACCATAAAATGTGTAAAAAACAAATCAAAATTTCCTAACATTATTTTCCTTATATAATTGGAGGTTCTAATTGGCAAAGGCAGAAGAAAAGTCGAGTGGCGAAATGTCAGAAAAATTAAAGGCTCTTGAAGCGGCCCGGCTACAGATTGAAAAACAGTTTGGAACAGGTTCTTTAATGAAACTTGGAACTACGGTTGACACAACAGGAATTGAAGTTGTTCCTTCTGGTTCAATTTTGCTTGATGAAGCATTGGGCGTTGGCGGTTATCCGCGTGGAAGAATTATAGAAATGTATGGTCCGGAAAGTTCTGGAAAAACCACGCTGGCACTTCACGCTGTTGCAGAAGCTCAAAAACTTGGTGGCATTGCCGCTTACATTGATGCAGAACACGCACTGGATCCTGTTTATGCAAAAAATCTGGGCGTAAATATTGATGAACTTTATGTAAACCAGCCGGACACAGGAGAACAGGCACTTGAAATTTGTGAACAATTAGTTCGCTCTGGGGCGGTTGATATTATTGTAATTGATTCTGTTGCAGCTTTAACTCCGCAAAAAGAAATTGAAGGCGAAATGGGCGATTCTGTAATGGGCGTTCAGGCTCGTCTTATGAGTCAGGCATTGCGAAAACTTACAGCCATTGTTGGTAAAAGCAAGTGTATTATAATTTTTATAAATCAGATTCGTATGAAAATTGGCTTGATGTTTGGAAATCCAGAAACAACAACTGGTGGTAATGCGCTGAAGTTTTACTCAACAATACGTCTTGAAATCCGAAGAATTGAATCTATTGGCGGCAAGGGTGATGATGATGCTATTGGAAACCGCGTTAGAGTTAAAATTGTTAAAAACAAGGTTGCGCCTCCATTCCGCAAGGTTGAATTAGATATTTACTTTGGAAAGGGAATTTCTGCAAGTGCATCTTTGCTTGATTCTGCTGTAAAACACGGACTTATAGATAAACGTGGTGCTTGGTATACTCGTGGTGATGAAAAAGTTGGTCAGGGAAAGGAAAATGCTGTTTCTTACATTGAAAGTAATCCTGATTACAGAATACAGCTTGAACATACGCTTCGTGAAAAAGTTTTTCCGGGACAGGTTCTTAGAACAAAAGAGGGTGAAGTTGTTAGCGAAGAACAAATCCGTGAGTATGAAGCACAAATGCGTGCAAAAGGCGTAGGAACTGGCGGTAAGGTTGAAGAAACTGACAAAGCCGAAGAAGAAAAAGCAAGTCAAAACGCCAGTGCAAGTACGGCAAAGTCTGATTCCTCAACTGAAAGTTCTGCAAGTGCAACTGCAAGTACGAGTTCATCAACTGCAAAAACAAAATCTTCTGCAAGTAAAACAGCATCTCTTGCAAAGGAAGCGTCAGAAGAAAAACTGAGCCCTGGAGATTTATTTTAAAAAATGACAGAAGTGCTTATTGGGTTGGGGTCAAATCTTTCTTTTAATGGATTTGATAGCATTCACATACTTGCCTCAGCCTGCATCATACTTCAAAAATTTTTAAGAAATTTATCTCCGTCCTCTGTTTACAAAACTGCGCCTATGTACTTAGAAAATCAAAATGATTTTTATAATTTGGTCATAGGTGCAAGTTTCGATGGAAATCCAGAAAAATTGCTGGAAAAACTTCATGTTGTAGAAAATATTTTAGGACGAAATCGTGCTAAAGAAAAACGAAATGGAGAGCGAACCTTAGATCTTGATATTGAACTTTTTGGAAAAGAAACGTTAAATTCCGCTGCTTTAATAATTCCGCATGAAAGAATGTTAGAAAGAGCGTTTGTTTTAAAACCTTTTCTTGAACTTTTATCAGAAAATGCCGATGTAAAAAGAAGCGGTCAGTTTTTAAATGATAAATTGACTTTTGATTCAAAAATTGTCAGTCAGAAAATTTCAAAACTTTCTGAACAGAAAATTGAACTTTATCTTGAAAAGCAAAAATTTGTAAAAATGATTGACGATAAAAGTTTTATTGAATTTGTGGAGCAAAAGTATGGACAAGAATTTGGAAGATAACACCTTCGTTTTGGAAAATGGAATTGAAAATTCTTCATCAGAAACTAAAAAAGAGCACAAAAAATTTGTTGCGGGGCAATTTGAAGGTCCTTTGGATTTGTTGTGGAGTTTAATCCGGGAAAATAAAATAAATATTTACGACATTCCAATCGCTCAAATTACAGAACAATTTCAAGATTATCTTGATTATGCAGTTGAACTGGATTTGCAGGATTTAAGTGAATTTTATTTGTGGGCAGCAAAACTGGCTTATATAAAAAGTCGTATGCTTTTGCCAGTTGAAATTGATTATGATGATGACGAAAGTATGGAAGATCCTCGCCACGAACTTGTTGAACAGCTTATTGAATATCAGCGTTTTAAAAAACTGTCAGTTTTAATTGAAGATCAAGAAGAACAAAGTGAATGGAGTTTTGAACGCAAGAAAATTGAAAGAGTTTTGCCTTTTGATGATGATGAATCTCAGTGGGAAAAACTTGATACTTGGACATTGCTTCAAGATATGCAGAAAATTTTTCGCAATCTTACAAATATTGTTGGTGAGGAAAAAATTCTTAATACAACTGAAGAAATTACGCCGAATGAAAAAATCGCCTTAATGACTGAACTTTTGGAAAAAAATGGTGAATGTATGTTTACTGATTTAATCACAAGAAAGGGAAATGAACTTGACGTAATTTGTGCATTTATGGCAATCTTGGAAGCCGTAAAATTAAAATTAGCAGATATTTATCAGAATAAAATGTTTGGAGACATAAAAATATGCAAGAAACAGCAAGCAGCGTAGATGAAAAAATAGATGAAAAAACACAATCACAAAGTGAAACTAAAACAGAACAAAATGAAATTCAAAACGAAAAATCTACACTTCTTGAAACAGATGAAAAAGTTATAGAAGATTCAAATCTTTCGTCTCAAAATAAAAGTCAGAATTCAGAAAATTCTTTGCCAGAAAACGATTTTGATGAAGATTCAGAAGATGATTACGATGAAAAAGAAAATTCTAATTTGCAAAATAAACTTTCAGAATTGCGGGAATCTTTTAGTTCAGAAAACAAAACCGCATTTTTAGAAACAGTTTTATTTCTTGAAAGTGAACCTCAAAGCGTAGAAAATTTATCAAAAATTACGCAGTTTTCTGCAGAAGATGTAAATTCTTGCATTGAATCTTTAAAAGAAAAATATTCAAGCGAAGACAGCGGAATTGAACTTGCTCAGATAATTGGCGGTTGGATTTTAGTTCCTAAAAAAGAATATTTTATGTTTGTACGGGAACGCTATGGCAAAAAAAATGAAGGTCGCTTAAGTAAGGCGGCTATTGAAACTCTTACAATTATCGCTTATAGTCAGCCAATCACCAGAGCCGAAATTCAAAGTTTAAGGCACGTAAATGTGGACAATATGATGCGTCTTCTGTTAGACCGAAAATTTATAAAAGAAGTTGGAAAAAAAGATATTCCTGGTAAACCAACGTTATATGGAACAACAAAAGAATTTCTTGAATTTTTCCATCTTCAGAGTATCGCTGATTTGCCAAGATTAGAAGAAAAAGAAAGTGAGGTATTTGAACTTGCCCGTTAGTCAGAATTCTCAAAATCTGCAAACTCAAAAAAGTCCAGAAAATCAACAGAAACAAGAAAAATCTCAAATGCGGCTGCAGCAATTTATGGCGCGCAGTGGAATTGCCAGCCGAAGAAAAAGTGAAGAAATTATTTTATCTGGTCGTGTAAAAGTAAACGGTCAGGTTGTAAATGAATTAGGAACAAAGGTTTCTCTTTATGATAAGGTCGAAGTTGATGATAAAGTAATCCAACTGGAAGAAACAAAACGCTATGTGCTTTTAAATAAGCCAAAGTCTTATGTTTGTTCACTTTCTGATGAAAAAGGGCGTCTTGTTGCTTCAGATTTGTTGAAAGATGCTTACAGCGAACGTCTTTATAATGTTGGGCGACTTGATATGTTTTCAAGTGGTTTAATTATTTTTACAAATGATGGTGATTTTGCTGCAAAACTTTCTCATCCTTCTGCAGAAATTGAAAAAGAGTACATTGTGGACACAAGTGTTCCTATGCCACGCGAACTTGCAAAAGATTTTATGCAAGGAATCAGAATTGATAATGTGTTTTACAGATGTAAAGAAGCGGTTGAACTTAATTCCCACAGAATGAAAATTGTGCTGATTGAAGGAAAAAACAGAGAAATCCGCAGAGTTTTTGAATCAAAAAATGTAGGAATAAAAAGTCTTATGCGTGTAAGAATTGGAAATATTGGAGTTGGAAAACTTCAGTTTGGACAATTTCGTGATTTAACTTTGTCAGAAGTACAAGCTTTACTAAAATTGTGCAATAATTAAAATAAAATAAAAAAGTAAAAATTCGGAGAAGATTTTGGTTATAGCGATTGATGGACCTGCCGGAACAGGAAAAAGTACAGTGGCGCATAAAGTTGCCAAAGATTTGGGAAATATTGTTTATTTAAACAGCGGAAGTTTTTATCGTGCAATTACTTTGGCAATTTTGGAAAGTAATTCAGATTTGGTTTCTGATGAAAAAATTGACTTTTCTAAAACTGAACAAATTATTGAAGAAGCAAAAAAGCAAAAACTTGATT
Organism: uncultured Treponema sp.; assembly: GCA_964503435.1. Taxonomy (GTDB): domain Bacteria; phylum Spirochaetota; class Spirochaetia; order Treponematales; family Treponemataceae; genus Treponema_D. Next base: position 3,527 of record CAZDAY010000069.1, on the reverse strand, counting down.
ATGTAAATGCAAGGCTTGTTCTAAATGGAAAAGATGTCGATGATTTGCTCCATCAGGATAAAGTTGATGCAAACGTTTCGCAAATTTCTGCAATAGTTCCAATTAGAAAATTTGTAAATGAAAGAATGCGTCAAATTGTAAAAAATTTAAATGTTATTTGTGAAGGTCGCGATATTACAACCGTTGTTTTTCCAAATGCTGATTATAAATTTTATCTTGATGCAAGTATTGATGTTCAGGCAAAAAGGCGTTTCGGGCAAGGCGTAAGTAATTTAAGTTTTGAACAAATAAAAGAATCAATAATTAAACGTGATGAAATGGATAAAAATAAACCAGAGGGATCTTTAAAAATTGCGAAAGATGCTGTTTATATTGATACCTCTGACTTGACCATTGAAAACGTTTGTGCAATAATTGAAAACAAAATTAACTTTAAAGGTATTAGTATGGAAAATCAGGAAGTGGAACAGAATGTTAATCAGGCTTCAGATGACATTCACACACAATTAGAAGCGTCAATCAATAAAATGGAGCCTGTGGAAAACGGTGCAAATATAAAAGGTACCGTAGTTGCTATTACAGAGGATACTGTATTTGTAGACGTTAACTGCAAATCAGAAGGTAAAATCCCTGTATCTGAATTTAATGGCGAACTCCCAAAAGTTGGCGATGTTATCACAGTATTTCTTATCAATCAGTTTGGTAAAAATGGTCCAGAAGTTTCAAAGATTAAAGCTGATGAAAAACGTCTCTGGGAAGAATTAAAAAAAGCATTTGAACAAAAAACTCCTGTTGATGGAACAATTACTTCACTTACAAAAGGTGGATATATAGTAAATCTTGGTGGTGGAATTACTGCTTTCCTTCCTATAAGTCAGTCTGATATTCAGAAAGTTGATAAAGAAGAAAAACTTGTTGGCATTAAAGATAAATTCTTTGTTGAACGGCTTTATGGCAGCGGAAAACGCAATGTTGTTGTAAATCGTCGCAAATATCTTGAAGAAAAAATGAATGTAAATCGCGATAAATTCTTTAATGAAGTAAAAATTGGCGACAGTGTAAAAGGTACTGTAAAATCGTTCACAAGTTTTGGCGCTTTTATTGATTTAGGCGGATTTGATGGTCTTCTTCATATAAATGATATGTCTTGGGGACACGTTAATCGTCCAAAAGATTTTGTAAAGAAAGGTCAGGAAATTGAACTTAAAGTTATCAGACTTGATCCAGAGGGAAAAAGAATCAATTTGTCGCTTAAACATTTTTCAGAAGATCCTTGGGTTCACTTTGAAGAAAAGTATCATGTTAATGATATTGTAAAAGGTAAAGTTACAAAACTTACTGATTTTGGTGCATTTATTGAACTTGAAGAAGGAATTGAAGGCTTAGCACATATTTCTGAATTCAGTTGGACTAAGAAAATTGAAAAACCTTCTGATATGCTAAAAGACGGCGATGAAGTTGAATGCATGATTTTGGGTTATGATATACAGGCAGGTCGTGTATCTTTGGGCTTAAGACAGGCAACTCCTAATCCATGGGATTCTGTTGCAGAAAAATATCCAGTTGGCACAAAACTTACTGGAAAAGTTGTAAAAATTTCTAATAAGGGTGCATTTGTTCAACTTGAAGAAGGAATTGATGCTTATTTAAGTTGTGAAGATATTTCTTGGACAAAGAAAGTAAAACATCCTGGCAGTGAACTTAAAGTAAATCAGGAAATTGAAGTTGTTGTCCTTGAATGTAATGCTGACCCTGAAAATCACAATATTCGTGTTGGTGCAAAGCAGGTAACAGATAATCCTTGGGTTGCTTTTGCTGACAAATATTCTGTTGGTGATACTCTTGAAGGTGAAATTACAGCAATAAACGATTTTGGTGTATTTGTAAAAGTTCCAGAAGGAATAGAAGGTCTGGTTAATAAGGCAAACTTAAGCGACAATCGTGAAGTTCCTTATGAAGAAGCTGTAAAAAAGTATAATGTAGGCGATAAAATCAATGTTTACGTTATATCAGTTGATGTGCCAAAAGAAAGAGTTGGTTTTTCTGTAAAAGAATATAAAAAAGCACAGGCACGTGCTGAAATCTCTCAGTATATGTCATCAAGCAGCAACGATGATAATGGTTATACTATCGGAGATAGTCTTAACTCAAAGGCCGATAATTAGAAAAATCAATGAGTGATTTAAATTCTATAACTATAGAGCGATTAAAAACACTCATTGAAATAAATACTCGTATAAATTCTCATTACGGGAACATAAATCCATTACTGGTTTCTATTTTGGAATCAGTAATGTCGGTTGTGAGTTGTGAATCTTCTTCTTTACTGCTTGTTCAAAAAGAAGACAACAGTTTGCGTTTTGAAGTTGCACTTGGTCCAAAAGGTGCAGAAGTAAAACAAATCAAAGTTGACAAAAGAAGTATTGCCGGCTGGGTTGTTCAAAATAATCAATCTCTCATTATTAACGACGTAAGCAAAGATTCTCGTTTTAACTCAAGTGTCCAATCTAAAACAAATTACATAAGCAGAAATATGATTGCAGTTCCGATGCGAATAAATAATGAATGTATCGGCGTAATTGAAATTATAAATAAAAATGGGAATAAAGATTTTACTCAAGATGATTTAGCAATCCTTGAACTTCTTTCAAAACAGGCAGCGATTGCTTATCAAAATTCCGAAGAATATATTTTACAAAAAATTCAAATAAATGTTCTGAAAAATGCTGTAAAAGAAGGTCCTGATTATCATACTTTTATTGCAAAAAATCCAAAAATTATTTCTTTGCTCAAAAATATTAGTCAGGCAGCAAAAACAAATTCTTCTGTTTTAATTATTGGCGAAAGTGGCGTAGGAAAAGAGTTGTTTGCTGAACAAGTTCATTTAAATAGTAATAGGGCAAACAAGCCATTTGTTAGGGTGAGTTGTGCGGCACTTAGTCCATCTCTTTTGGAAAGCGAATTGTTTGGGCATGTAAAGGGTGCGTTCACTGACGCTGTAAATGACCGGAAAGGACGATTTGAAATTGCTGATGGCGGAACTTTGTTTTTAGATGAAATTGGTGAACTTCCTTTGGATTTACAGGCAAAACTTTTGCGTGTGCTTCAAGAAAAGAAATTTGAGCGGGTTGGTTCAAGCGAAACTTTTAGTGTTGATGTTCGTATAATTGCTGCGACAAACAGAAATCTTGAAGAAATGGTGGAAAGCGGAAAGTTTAGAGCAGATTTATATTTTAGATTAAATGTTCTTCCTTTGAATATTCCTCCGTTAAGAGAAAGAAAGGATGAAATTTCTGACTTCTGTGAATATTTTCTGGCAAAGTTTAAAAATGAAACTCATAAAAATTTTGAAGGTTTTTCTGAAAGTGCAAAAAAAGTTCTTTGTGCATATAGATGGCCGGGAAATGTTCGTGAATTAGAAAACACAATCGAAAGAGCCTGTATAATTGGCGAACCTCCTTTAATTCAAGCGGGAGATTTGAGACTGCCTGTAAATGAATATGAAAATCAAAGTCATGATTCAATGA
>CAZDAY010000068.1:0-8254 GCA_964503435.1 uncultured Treponema sp. | reverse complement strand
ATCTTATAATTAACAATCATAAGAAGAGGATTTTTTATTTTTTATGAAAAGTTTTAGTTTTTTACCAGACAAAAATAGTAAAATTAAATTATACAAGCAATTATACAATAGAATTGTGGAATTAATTGAAAACTCAGAAATTTCTATTGGCGAAAAACTTCCTTCTGTTAGAACCTTGTCAATAAATGCAAACATTGCACGAAATACAGTAACAAAGGCTTATAAAGAACTTGAAGAAAATGGATATTTACATTCTATAAAAAAAAGTGGATTTTATGCTAAAAAACCATCATCTAGCACCGAAAATTTTATACAAAACAAATCTGACACCATAAATAACAAAGAAAAAATAAAATCTGCACCCAAAAATAAATCTTTACAAAACAAAATAAAAACGAAGGGCTTAAAATCTGATACCATAAAATCGCAAAATTCACAGAAAAAACTTAAAGAATCAAAAATCCCAATAATTTTAAATTCTGGTTATATAATAAAAGACTCAAAAGATGATTTAAAAAAAATTGAAAGTCCGGACAAAGCTCTTTTAAAATCTTACTCAGACACAATTCTAAACAAACAAAATCTTTTGCACACAATAACAAATTCTTTTGGAGAAGAATCTTTTAGAATCGCAATAGCATCTTTTTTATATAATTTCAGAAAACTAGATGTTGATCCAAGTCAAATCATAATCTGCGCTGGCTATGAACAATTACTATCCAACACAATATCTTTAAATTCACTTCAAAATCCAAAAACAAATAAAGAAGGAATGGGGCTTTTAAGATTAGCAGAAAATTCTCTTTCAACAAAAATAACACCACGAATTGCACTCCCAGAAGAAGAAAATTTAAAAATTAAACATATTTTTGAAAAGGAAAACTTTGAAGTAACTGAAATTCCCTTTGATGAAAACGGAATGAATTTAGACTTTCTTTCAACAAGCGGGGCAACACTTTCTTACATATCAACATCAAGAATTTTAAGTAATTCAATTTTTTCTATGCAAAATGATTTTTCTGCTCATTATTTAGAATGGGCTTCTTTACAAAACTACAGATATCTTATTGTTTATGATGATTTATCTTTACCAAAGAAAAATTTTTCTGTAGAGCCATTGGATAATAAAATAATTTATTTCTGTTCACTGTCAAATCTTATTTCAAACTATATAAACGCAAGTTTTGCAATTTTACCAAAAAATCTTTTAGCCGAATACAAAACCGCTTTTGAAGATTTTGATTGTTCACTTTCAAAACTAGATCAACTGGCACTTACAGATTTTATTATTTCCGGAAAGTTATTTAATTACCTTACAAATATAAAAGAAATTTAAATTTTAGAACAATCTTTCACCAAGCAAGCGGGCAATTAACTGAACAGCCATAATTGCAGTTTCGTTTCTAACATCAAGAATAGGATTAACTTCTACAACTTCCATAGATTTTACCATATTCAAATTATACATTTCTTCCATTAACAGCAAAGCTTCTCTATAACTTAATCCACCAGGAACGGGAACGCCGGTACCAGGAGCAACAGAAGGATCCAAAGAATCCATATCAAAACTTACATGAACAACATCACAATGTGTTTTAAAAAAAAGTTTTACCTTTTTTATGATATCCGAAAAGCCCATGCGATCTATATCACTTATTGTAAAAACAGTAACACCTGCCTTGTGCATTAAATCTCTTTCGCCAGGATCTAAATCTCTAATTCCAACAAAACAAATATTTTTTGGATCTACCTTTCGTTCTTTTTCATAAAGATTTACAAGTTCAGGCAAACCAAAACCAGCACTTGCACTTAAACATTCTCCGTGAATATTTCCTGTTGGAGTTGTTTCTGTTGTATTAAAGTCTCCATGTGCATCAACATAAAGAACACCCAAACGGTCGTTAGTTTTTTTGTAATAAGAATGTAATCCAGCCAAAGTTCCGAGCACTAACGAATGGTCGCCGCCTAAAATTAAAGGAAATTCCTTGTTTTCTACAGATTTTTTTACATTTTCTGCGATTTTTTCACACACATTAACTATCGGTCGTAAATATTTTGCTTTTAAATTATCACCAATTTCGGCATATTCTTGTGGTAAAATACTAATTTGCTCCTCATCAGCAATAATATTATGACCAAGAGATTCAAGTTTTCTTCGTAATCCAGCAAGTCTAATTGCAGACGGTCCCATATCGCTGCCGTGTCTTTTTCCTCCATAATCAAGAGGAACTTCCATTATATGAACATTCATTTTAATCTCCTGTCATATCATAAAAAATTTTATCTCTATGAAGATGTCCTAATTCTTTTAAAAGACTTTTTAAATTATCAGAATCAGAAAATTTTTTTTCCTTTTCAAATTCCTTTAAATCTATAGCAAATCTATTCATAGAAAAATGTTGATACACAAAAACATAATCCCAATATTTAAAATTTTCTCCTTGATAAAACGATTTAAATTTTTCTCTGTAAAGTTCAAAAACACCTTTATTTTTTAGTTCTGAATATCCAACTAACCAAAGTTCTGGTTTTGATTTTTCATCATCTTGATATTTCACTAAATTTTGATGAAGCAAAGCTGTAATTTCTGCCATTTTAATTTGCAAATTTTCAATGTAATTTCTAAGTTCGCTAGAAGCCATTTTTTTTAGGATTTTTAAATCCGCAGTTTTTCCTGTATGAATAGGAATTTTATTAGTAATCAAAACATTTTTTCTAAAATCAATTTCAAATTCAGAATTTTTCTTAAAATAACTTTCTGCAATTCGTCCACTTTGCCCAATAAGATATTTTTGATTTTTTGAAAGTTGTTCTTCAAAACCAGGATTATCACAAACAACAATAACTTTTATTTCGTCAGTTTCCTTGATTTCTTCATAAGACAAATTATAAACTAAAGGATTTTCTAAATTATATTTTTTCCGTGAATTTTCATTTTTTTTTATAAGTTCTTTTTGAAGAGAAACAAGTTCATTATAAAAAGGCAAATTTTTTGATTCATAAATAATTTTTTTCAATTCATCTTTATAACTTACAAAACTTTTCCATTGATTTTTTGTCATAAAAACTTCCTTTTACTAAAAACATAAAACTAAACAACTGCAATTTTATAATTTCAATTTGATTTTGAATAGAGTAAATTTTGTTTATATAAATTTTATCAACAGAATTTGAAAGTTATCCACAGTTTTTACATTAAATTTAGGAATTTATACACATACAAGTGGATTTCCTGTGTATAAATCAGTGAATTCCTGTGTAAAACTATGAATTTTCTGTGAATTCAAAAGAAAACACATTATTTGGAAGATTTTTATAAAATTCTTGATTAAAAACAAGCAGAAACCTAAATTTAACCTTAATAAATAAAAAAAAGTATCGCTTATAAAAAGTTTTTTGATAAAAATAATCTTAAAACTTTCTAAACAAAAAAAAATGTGGATAACTTTGCATCTTTTGGCTTCTTATTCACTTTAAAACCATAAGATTTACACAAGTTATCCACAGTCAAACAAAATATTAAAAGTAAAAGCTAAATTTTTATTTTACAGAAACAACTTCTACATCAAAAACAATAAAAGAATTTGGTGGAATAACATTTCCTGCCCCTCTTTCACCATAAGCCATATCTGGAGGCAAAACAAAAGTTCTAACTTCACCAACTTTCATATCCTGAACCATAACATCAAATCCAGGAATCATTTGACCAGCACCGGTTATAAAAGAAAGCGCTTCATGCCCGCCATTTACCATTTTTGAAGAACCGTCAAAAACAGTTCCATTAACAAAATAACCTTTATATTCTGTAGTTACATTTTTTCTAGTACCAATTTTTTGTCCAGAACCAGTTTTTGTTGTTTTATAATAAATTCCATTTTCATCTTGAGAATAATTAGGGAACGCTTTTTCAACTTCAGCAATTTTTTCTGCTAAGGCAAGTCTTTTCCTTTCTAAAGAAGCCGCTTTTGCATTTTTTTCAAGTTCATTAAAATCTGCTTGTGTTGCAGAAAATTTTTGAGCATCTTCACCTTGTCTATAAATTTTTATACTTTCTATTACATCGCCTTGAGCAATAGAATTTACAACTTTCTGACTTGCATCATCAACAATATGACCAAAAATTGTGTGATGATCATTTAACCAAGGAGTTTCAACATGTGTTATAAAAAACTGACTTCCATTAGTTCCCGGTCCAGCATTTGCCATTGCAAGAACACCAGGTCCATCAAATCTATATTTTGAATCAAATTCATCTTCGAATTGATAGCCAGGTCCACCAGTTCCGTTTCCAGCAGGATCTCCGCCTTGAATCATAAAATCTGAAATTACACGATGAAATTTTAAACCATTATAAAAAGGTTTTCCTTTAGTAACATCTAAATTTCCTTCAGCCAAACCTACAAAATTTGTTACTGTCAAAGGAGTATCTTTGTAATAAAGTTCCAAAATCATATCTCCTTTTTTTGTACTAATAACAGCAAAAACACCATCTTTTCCTTCTATAGCTTTTAAATTTTTATCCATAGAATTACATCCTCCGTTAAAAATAATCATACTTCCCATAAAAACTGCAAAAAGAGCTTTTTTCATGTTTTTCATTTATTACCTCAAATTTTAAATTAATTTAAATTACCACTGTTTTAAAAACCAATTATAAATTGCATCAAGTCTTCGTGTAAAAGATTCTTCCATTGTTTTTTGAAGAAATTCTATATTTGGAAATTTTGATTGAACTAAAAGATAAACCATAAATTCATCTTCACAATCTATAAATAACAAACTAATTTTTAAATTATCTTCAACAACCGCCTTAATTGGTCCAACACTTATTGGACTTATATTGCAAAAATTAGCACCAACTTCCTTCTGACTTTCAAAATAATTCAATTTATAGTAAGTTTTTCCAAAAGAATTATCATCTAAAACACAAAACAATTCCTTTCCGTCAGCACTTCCGCTTGTATCGTCTGGAACTCTGGTTTTATCTGTTGCACTTTTTACTGTGTAAGGATTTTTATACAAAACTTTCATTTTTTTATCTGAAAAATATTCCATCCCAGCCATTTTACTCACAGAACGAATTAGTTTTGATGTGTTTTCAATATTTACAACATCCGGATTTGAAGAATTTAATTGCGTTTTTGGTAAAAGATATAAACATTCACCAATAAAAATAGGATTTTCTTCATTATTCCATGCATTTTCTATATTTTTACTAAGTTCTGTTTTAGGAAGTAAAATATAATCTTTTTTTTCCGGGTTAAAGCGATTTGTTTTTATTTCAGATTTTGATTTAAGTTCATTGTAAATAGATTCAGAAACAAGATCCTTCGCTGAATAAGCCCAAATCAAAGACAAATTCAAAAATCCAAAAAAAATGATAATAAATTTTTTAAATTTCATTGATTTCTCCCATAAAACTAAGAATTAAGTTTCAAAAATATTCAAACAAAATTAGCGAGTTCCCTTATAAATAACGCGCACCTGTTTATATAAACCTTCTCCTTCACTTTTGGTTTCAACATCAGGAATATCATTTAAAGTTGTATGAATAAGTCTTCTTTCATAAGGATTCATTGGTTCAAGCAAAATTGATGTTTTATTTAAACGAACTTTATCTGCTGTATTATAAGCAAGGCGAACAAGACTTTCTTCTCTTCGAATTCTATAATTTTCCACATCAAGAATAATTCTTAGATCTTCTCGTCCAAGATGACCCGCATAAACATTTACTAAAAGCTGCATTGCATCAAGATTTTTTCCCTTGCGACCAATCAAAATTGAAGATTTATCACTCGTAAGTTTTATGCCAATTTTTTTATCTTCTCTGAACATAATCTCAATGCTAACTTCATAACCCATTCTTGTAATAAGTTCTTTTGTAAAATCAAGAATTTTCTGTTCAAATTCATCTTGAGGAAGTGGATTTGCAACTATAGAATTTTTTTCGTTACTTGGCATTTTTCCGTCAAATTCTGGCGAAAGATGTTCAACTTCATCATTTGTGTGAACGCGAATCTTTACATAACCATTTTTAAACAATGTCTTTTTTTGAGATTCAAGAATTTCCACATCAAATTGATCTTTTTCAAGACCTAATTCATTTACAGCCTTTTCAATAGCTTCTTTTTCATTTTTTCCTTCAAATTCGTATGTCATATATACCTTCTTAAAATAAAAATTTATCTGGTTTTCTTTTTTCCGCCTTTAAACTTAAGTACATTTTTGTCTACGGCAGGTTTATTTTTTTCTTCTTCGGCTCTCTTTTTCTTCATAATTTGATTTATAATAAATTGCTGCCCAATTTGAAGCACGTTACTTACTGTCCAATAAAGTAAAAGTCCGCTAGGAACATTGTAGAACATAAAGAAAAATAAAAGTGGCATTCCATACATCATAAATTTCATTTGTCCACTATTTGCTCCAGAAGAACCGCCATACTGAGTAATTTTTCCATTAAGTAACTGCGAGCCTGTATAAACAAACGGTAATATTCTCAAATTATTTTGAGTAAACACTGAAATAAAAGGAATTTGTTTATTCCAAGAAAGAATACTATCTCCCACAGAAAGATCATCAATCCAACCTTTTATAAAACTTGCGCCTCTAAATTCAAAATAATTATTGAAAACATTATAAAGTGCAAAAAGAATCAACATTTGAATAATCATCGGTAAACAGCCAGACATTGGATTATAACCGGCTTGTTTATAAAGTTTTTGCATTTCTACACTAAGTTTTTGCTGATCATTTTGATATTTTGACTGAAGTTCCTGCATTTTTGGCTGCAATTCTTGCATTTTAAGAGAACCAAGTGCAGTTTTTCGGTTAAGAGGGAAGAGTACAAGTTTCAAAATAATTGTAAGAATTATAATAGCAACTCCCCAGTTTCTTACAAGTTTATAAATAATTTCAAGAGACCATTTTAATATAACTTCAAGCCAAATTAATAAACCACTTGTTTGTAATGCTTGATTAAATTTTAAATTAGAAAGTCCCCAATCATTTTTTTCCTGAGAATTATATTTTATTAAATCTTTTTCATTTCTTGGACCAACATAAATATAATAAGTATCATTTATATTTTTTTCTGTAGCCGCTTTTCTTGAAAGGAAGATTTGGGCATCATCATAATCACCAACTTGACTTGTAGAACAAACAACAGAATTTACCATATTCAAAGGAGCAACTGGTTTTATAAGCATTGTAAAATATTTGCCCGCAACTCCAGCCCAATCATAATTATTTTCATAAGTTTTATTAGACATTGTTTTTCTGATTTTTTTAGAACCATTCAAAGCAATATATTGTCTAATTTCATAACGATTTTTCTTATCATAATGAGGACCAATTTGAGGCGAAGATCTTAAAGTATAGGAATAATCTCCCAAAGAAAGTCCATCAGAATCATCTAAAGCGTTTATTGTAACATCAAGTTTAAAAACATATTCATTTGGTCTAAAAGTGTATTTTTTTCCAAAAACATATTTTTGAATTTGTCCATTTTTATCTCGAATTTCATAATTTCTATAAAATCCAATTGACAGCGGATCATTATCAAATTTTCTTACATTAAAAATTTCATTTAAACTTTCTTTTTTTGAATTTCCAAAAGATAATCCAAAAGCACGATTTGAGTTTGTAACATTATCAACCATTTCAACGCCAAGACCCGTTTCTTTATCAAAATGTTCTTTTAGTTGATAACTGATAACATCTCCACCGCGATTTGTAAAAATAACTTTTACTTTTTCTGTTTCTATTGTATAAGTTTCTTCTTCTATATTTTCTAAATCAGAATTTGAATTTTCAACATAAAATTCTTGGGTTAAAACTTCTTGAGTTTCTTTGTTTTCTGATTCAGATAAATTTTCAGAATTTTCAATATTTTGTGCAGAAACTTGATTTTCAATTTCATTAGTTGCTCTTTTAGAATAAATAGTTGATTGAACAAAAAAATATCCAAAAAGAACTAACATAGAAAGAACTAAAGCAATAATTGTGTTCTTCATAGGCAAAATTCCTTTTTTTTCGCTGAATTAAGGAACAGGATCATATCCACCTTCATGAAATGGATTACATCTAAGAATTCTTTTTACAGCAAGATAAAATCCTTTTACAGGACCATATTTTTTAATAGCATCTAAAGCATACTGAGAGCAAGTTGGCGTAAATCTACAACAAGCAGGAAAAAGGGGAGAAATACAAACTTGGTAAAATTTTATTAAAATAATCAAAAATTTTTTAAAAAATT
>CAZDAY010000067.1:0-8407 GCA_964503435.1 uncultured Treponema sp. | reverse complement strand
ATATAATAACGCGCCATATAATTTGAAATTTTATCTTCGCCGGCACTTTTGCTCATTCCGTAAACGCCAAGCGGTGATTTTGGAGAATTTTCTGTTAAAGGAGAATTTGCTGTTCCGTCAAAAACATAATCTGTGCTGATGTGAATTAAAGTCGCAGAAATTACACGTGCAATTTTCGCAAGGTTTTCAGCACCTTTTTCGTTAACTAAAAACGCTTTTTCTTTTTGATCTTCGTCTTCTGCATTGTCAACCGCAGTGTAAGCCGCACAGTTTACAATAAATTCTATACGGTTATCTTTTGGATTAGGATTTGATTTTTGAGTAAATTCCGCAAGCGCACTAAAATCAGTAATGTCAAGTTCTGAGCCTGTCGCCACAAAGTTTATATTTGCATCAGTTAATTGATTTGCAAGTTCTTGACCAAGCATTCCTTTTGCACCAATAAGCCAAATCATTTAGAATTTACCTCACCCTGCCATTTTCCGTTAATATCAAAATAATTTTTAGCAAAATCAAAAGAAGGATGAATTTTATCTTTTTCGCTTAGCAAAGGTTCACTTTGATTTTGAATAACAGATTTCCAGTCAACATTTACAGTTTTATCGTTCCACATAATTCCGCCTTCATCTTCCGGATGATAAAAATCCGTGCACTTATACGTAAAAACCGCAAAATCAGAAATTACATAAAATCCGTGAGCAAAACCTTCAGGAATATAAAACATATTTTGCTTTTCGCTGTCTAAAACAACGCCGTAATATTTTCCAAATGTCGAAGATGAATTTCTTAAATCCACAGCAACATCAAAAACTTTTCCTTGAAGAGCACGAACCAGTTTTCCCTGAGGATGCAATGTTTGAAAATGGAGCCCGCGCAAAACTCCACCCTTGCTTGCACTTTGATTGTCTTGAACAAATTTCATTTTTAAACCGGCTGCAAAAAAATCTTTTTCGCTGTAAGTTTCAGTAAAATATCCACGATTGTCGCCGAATAATTTTGGCTGAATTTCCCACAAACCGTCGATTGGGCATTTTGTAAATGTAAAAGGCATTAAAAATTCTCCGCAATAAATTTTAAATATTCGCCATAGGGAGTTTTGTATTCTGCGGCAAGTTCCAAAAGTTGTTCTTTTGAAATCCAGGAATTATTGTAAGCAATTTCTTCAATGCAAGAAACATACATTCCTTGTCTCTTTTGAATTGTTGCAATAAAATCTCCTGCTTCTTTTAAACCGTCATAAGTTCCCGTGTCAAGCCATGCCATTCCGCGACCGAGCAATTCCACAGAAAGTTTAGCTTTTTCAAGATAAGCATTATTTACGCTGGTAATTTCAATTTCGCCACGAGCAGAAGGTTTTACATTTTCCGCAATTTGAACCACAGAATTATCATAAAAATAAAGTCCTGGAACAGCATAATTTGATTTTGGATGTTCAGGCTTTTCTTCAATTCCCAAAACTTTTCCATCAGAATCAAATTCAACAACGCCGTACGCCTTTGGATCTTTTACATAATAACCAAAAATCACTGCGCCACCTTCATTTTGAATTTTCAACGCAGATTTTTTTAAACTTGCCGAAAAATTTTGACCGTAGAAAATATTGTCGCCCAAAACCAAAGCAACGCTGTCATCGCCAATAAACTTTTTACCAACAATAAAAGCATCCGCAAGTCCGCGAGGATTATCCTGAACCGCATATTCAAATCGCATTCCAAGCCATGAACCGTCAGCAAAAAGTTCTTTAAATGTTGGCAAATCGCGTGGTGTAGAAATAATTAAAATATCTCTAATTCCAGAAAGCATTAAAACGCTCAGTGGATAATAAATCATAGGTTTGTCGTAAACTGGAAGAATTTGTTTACTAACTGCACTTGTAAGTGGATAAAGCCTTGTTCCAGAACCACCTGCTAAAATAATTCCTTTCATAAAACTGATTTTACACTAAACTCAAGATTTTGTCATTGCCAAGTTAAACTTAAGTAAGTCGCTATTTGCAAAGAACGCCTTTAACGGTGCTACACGGCGGGCTAAATCTTAAAACTTGTGAAAAAGACCGTCATTCTGAACTCGTTTCAAAATCTGTATAAAGAAAAATCTTAAAACTTGCAGAATTTTATATAAATTCATAAAATCTTTTCAAATATGGCAAAATTTTATGAACGAATTGACAATATCTTTGCACGCAGAAAAATTTATTCTTTTAGAAAAATCAGAAAATTTTTACAAAATCATAATGTTCAAATAAACGGAAAACGAATTTTTACAAGCGGAACAAAAATTTCTCTTTTTACAGACGAAATTTCTATTGACGGCAAAAAAATCAATTTAAAAAATGACATTTATATTTTAATGAACAAGGCAAAAAATTTTATTTGCAGCACAGTTGAATCAAAAAACAAAAATTACAAAACAGTTTACGAACTTTTGCCAAAAGAATTTTTAAATCAAACAGAACTTCCAAAACTTCACACAGTTGGAAGGCTTGATGTAGACACAGAAGGACTTCTAATTTTTACAACAAACGGAAATTTATCGCATAAACTTTGCTCTCCGGATTTTCATATAAGCAAAAAATATTTTGTTGAACTGCAAAATTCTTTAAGCGCAGAAGAACAAAAAATTTACGCAGAAAAATTTGCACAGGGATTAAAAATTTCACATTACGGCAACGAAAAAGGCTTTGTTTCTAAACCGGCAGTTTTAGAATTTTTAAACGAAAAAACTTGTTGTCTTACAATCAGCGAAGGAAAATTTCATCAGGTAAAGAGAATGTTTCTTGCCTTAGAAAATGAAGTTGTTTATTTAAAACGCATCGAAATGGGAAAGTTAAAATTGGACGAAAATTTAAAAACCGGCAACTGGCGTTTTTTAACAGAAGAAGAAGTTTCTTTACTTTGTTTAAGCGACTTAAAATAAAAAAATGCACGGAAGCAGGGCGGGCTTGGGCAAAACATCTGCACAAGTGAGAGAACATGTCTACCGACAAGCAGAGCGAACACAGAAGTCGTTTTTGAACAAGGGACTGTCTAAAAAGAATCGTCATGCTGAACTTTTTAGCCTTCGGCGGCTTCGCACAGCATCTACACTGGTTCGACAGGCAGATACTGAGCAACGTCGAAGTGCACCAACTGAACTCCAAAAGTTGGACACTTTTTTTTTGGGGGGGGGCAGTTCACAACCACGAGTTCACAATGACACTACGTTGTGAACTTATTGGACAGTCCCTTTTTAGTTTTTATTTTAATTCAGAAAGTTTTTTGTCAATTCGATTTGCAACATAAGATTGAATCTTAAACGCGTAAGGGCTGATATTTGAAAAAGCCGTTATTTCTTGTTCATCATCTTCATAATACAAATCAACTGTAAAAGTTTTTCCAGCAGCAGTTATTTTTAAAGAAACGTCCGGAGATGAAGGCAAAACAAAATCATCTTCAAGCCATTTACTCGCCTGCAAATTTGAAATGCTTTTTACCCAGGAATCAATTTTTTGCTTATCCAAAACATCACTGATTTCTACGCCAGTATTTTCTGATTTTACAAGATTCCATGTACTTTCTGAAACTTCGCTTGTGTCCTGCGGAATATTTTTTACCAGAACAAAATTTCCGTTTGAAGAATTTAATTCAAGTTCAACAATAGAATTTGAATCAATATTGAAAATTTCATTTTTGCGCAAAGAATCAATGCTTACAGTAAAATTCGTGTGAAGCGCATTTTGTGCAAGATAAATTGAATTTTTATTATCAACGCAAATATAACTCTGGCTGTTTGTAGACGTATTTTTTCCGACAAAAATTTCGCGTAAAAGTTTTCCGTTTCCAAACGCTTGAACAGAAATTTTTTCTTCATCAGTTAAACCATAACGTTCAGCATTTTTTAAAGAAGTGCTCACTGTTCCCAAAAGTTTTATTTCTTTTACATCATTCACAAGATTATTAATCTTTGTTTCGTTTGCAGGATATTTTTTTTCGCCAAGAAACCAATTTCCATTTTCCTTGTAAATTTTCAAATCATTTATTTGCAAAGAATCAATTTCTTCGTTAAGCGTTAAAGTTTTAATTTTACTTCTTCCTGTAAAACTAACTTGACAAATATAAATCACGGCAAGGACAAGAATAACTGCAAGCAGCGAAATTTTTCTAATTTTAGAAAATGTATTTTTTTCTTTCATTTTTTTCCTCAAGTTCAGTTTTTATTTTCAATGCGAGAATCATCTGGATCATACTGAAGCCGAATTTTTTCTCGATGATTTTTTCTGGCAATAAACACAAACAATCCGCAGAGAGCAAGCAAAAGCGCTAGTCCAAATTCATTAAAATATTTTGCAATTTCTGTTAAAGCAAGCGGCGCATCGTTTAAAGTGTTCAAACTTAAAGTTTTTGTTCTCATGGCGCAGAAATCTTCGTTGCCGTTCATATAA
This sequence comes from uncultured Treponema sp., assembly GCA_964503435.1. GTDB lineage: Bacteria > Spirochaetota > Spirochaetia > Treponematales > Treponemataceae > Treponema_D. Next base: position 3,987 of record CAZDAY010000067.1, on the reverse strand, counting down.
TCAACTGCGTTCCGAAGCAAAATTTCTACAGGTTCGCCACCATCGCCAGAAACAAGTTGCGGACTCGTTATAAATGATGATGTGCTAACAAAAATTTTTGCATTTTGTGAACTTGATTTTAAATGCGTATTTACATTCATCAAATCAGAACTTTGAGAATTTTCAATCGGAGAATTTTCATAAGCACTTGTAAATTTTCCTTCAAGCAAGGCAATCATATCGTAAGAAGAAAATGCACTTTTATCCGCTGGTTTCTGAATGTAAAGTGGATTCAAAATAATCTGTTCGCTTACAGTCCATGATTTTGGTGAAGAAGATGCAAGAACTGTAGTTTTCAAATTTTTATTTTCCTTTGCCTTAGAAACATCAAGCGAACCCATTTGCATCAAAAGAACATAAGCCAAATTTTTTGTAATTGGATTTTTTTGATTTAAAGAATCTTTTTGAAGCATTGGGATAAAATTAAAATTTATTTTTCCGTATTGCTGATTATTTTGCGAGTAAGACTTTTCATCAAAAACATAATTTGTGCCACATTCAATTCCATAAGAAGACAAAAGTTTTTCTAAGCCAGTTTTAATTTCTACATACTGCGGAGGCTGCTGATATTGCTGATACTGTGACTGACTTTCCACAACTTCATAAGGGTCAAGGAAAAGCATAAGATTTCCGCCCTTCATCAAAAACTGATCAAGTTTATAAAGTTCATCTTCGCTAAAGGGAGTTTTTGGTCCGTTAATAATGACTGTTTTTACGCCCAAAGGAATTTCTTCAGAACTAAGATTTAAAGAATTCAGCGAATATGTATCCGAACAAAGTTTTTCAAAATTCGCCGCACCTTCTCTGGAATCTTCCAAATCAAGTTCTCCGTGCCCCGTAATATAAGCAACATCGCTGGTTTTGGAAACTAAAGACTGAACATTTTCGCTGATATTTTCTGCAAGATTATCAAGTCCGGAAATTACATATTGAAAAATCAGATTTTGAGGAACAAAAGGCAAAACTCTGAATTTATCATCATATTCAATAACTAAACCTAAAGCACCTTTTCCAGTTGTGCCATCTCTGGAATTCCAAACGATTGGAGAAAGACCAAAACGCTGTTCAAGTTCATCAACTTCATTTTGACCTGGATTTTCGCGGGCAAATTCCAGCCTACCTTCAAATTTTTTGTTTGCTTCTTCAAATGCAGAATTTACAATCGAATCAATGTTGTCATAATTTCCCAAATTTAAATTCGCCAGATTTTCAGATTTGTAAAAAGTCAATTTTACGTTTGAATTTAAACCAGAAAGAATATTTGTGTTTGCAATAATTTTTCCAATTGTAGTTGTAATTTTATATTCAAGCCCATCGTTGGAAGTTAAACCGTCAAGAACTTCAATTTGATCAGCGTAAGTTAAAACAATTCCCATAAAAGCGTTTTTAAAGCCAAGTTCATTATTTTTTACTTCGCGGATTTGCAGTTGATTCAAACCGTAATTTTGTGCTTGCAAAACATTTTCTTCTTTATTCATATCAAAATATTCAAAACTGAAATTTGAAGACGAAGCGTTTTTATATTCAACAAGAATATCTTTTACATATTGCTGAGTGTTTGAATAAGGAGACGGAAGATTGTTTGAAAAAAATACTTTTATGCTAAGCGGTTCTTCAAGATTTTTAACAACTTCCTTACTTGCCTTTGAAAGCGAAAAAGCAGAAGAACTTGTAAGGTCAATTCTGAAAAATGCACGCGATGCAACCATATTCAACAAAATCAATGCAATTACAAAAAGCCAGATATCACTTGAAGAAGATTTTAACCAATTTAAAAATTTATTTTGATTTTTTTTACTGTTCATTTTTTTGTCCTACTTTCCCTTTCGCTGATTATTTACACTATTGATTGTGAGCACAAGAAAAATTGCAGTTAGTGAAATAAAATAAAGAACATCGCGGCTGTCAATTATTCCACGAGAAATTGATTCAAAATGACTTTCCGATGAAATAAAAGTTGAAATGTTAACCAAAGAACCCGGCATAAAAATTGCAAAAACTCCCATAACTGTTAAAATTCCGCAAATCGCAAGTGCAATAAAAAAACTTAAAATTTGATTTTTTGTAACCGAACTTGCAAAAATTCCAATCGAACAATAAGCTGCCGCCAGAAGAATTGCACCTAAATAACCGCCAATTATTGGGCCAAAATCCGGCTTTCCAAAAACGCAGCAGGTAATAACATAAAAAAGAGTTGGCAGTAAAAGCACAAGACTTGAAATCAAAGACGCCAGATATTTTCCCAAAACAATCTGACTCACTTTTACAGGAAGCGTCATTAAAGTTTCGATTGAGCCAGAACGTTTTTCTTCGCTAAAAATACGCATTGTTAAGGCTGGAATAAAAAAGCAGAAAATTATTGGCAGTAAACTGAAAAAATTTCTTAAATCAGCACGGCGGTTTATAAAAAAAGTTGGAAAGAAAAAAACGCCGGTTATTATTAAAAATAATGCGCCAACAATGTATGCGATTGGACTTGTAAAATATGAAGAAAGTTCGCGGTTCATAATTACAAAAGTTGGATTTTGTTTTTTTGATGATTTTTGCTCAACAGAATAATCTTTTTCATTCATTTTATTCGCCTCCATTTGTTAAGTTTCGGAAAACATCCTCAAGAGAATTTTTCTTCAATTCAATAGAATACAAATCAATTCCATTTTCAAAAATTTTCTTTGCAAGAAGAGGACGATTTTCTAAATTTGAAGGAACACAAACTTTTACCAAAAATTTATCATTTTCGCTGGAAACAGAAACAGATTTTACGCCATTTACATTCATTAAAACTGACTGAATTTTCTGTTCATCAAAATCACTTGAATTTTTACCAAGTTCCATTTCAATTTTTACATCAGAACCAAATTGTTCGCGCAGAATTTCTGTTGGAGAATCAGCAACTTTTTTTCCGCCAGAAATAATAATTACGCGATTACAAAGAGTTTCAACTTCGCTCAAAATGTGAGTAGAAACAATTACAGTCCGCGTTTCGCCAATTTTTTTAATCAAGGTTCTAACTTCTGAAACCTGATTTGGATCTAAACCAGAAGTCGGTTCGTCAAGAATTAAAATTTCAGGATCATTCATAAGAGCATGGGCCAAACCAACGCGCTGTTTATTTCCGCGTGAAAGTTCACTGATATTTTTGTGCATAACTTCTTTTAATCCGCAAATTTCTGCCAGATGAGGAACTTTTTCTAAAGGATTTTGACCTTCCATTTTTGCAACGTATTCCAGATAATCAGCAACAATCATATCAGAATAAAGTGGCGCACTTTCTGGCATATAACCAAGTTTTGCCTTACATTCAACTGGATATTCAGTTACATTTTTTCCGTCAATTTTAATAAGACCAGAACTTGGTTCAAGAAAACCGCAAATCATACGCATTGTAGTTGTTTTTCCAGCGCCATTCGGACCCAAAAGCCCAATAATTTCGCCTGTTTTAATGGAAAAACTAATGTCATCAACCGCACTAAAATTCCCAAATTTTCGGGACACGTGCTCAAGTTCAATCATGTTTTTCTCCGTTTTTTGATTTTTTGAATTTTGCTTTAAATATAATGATTTAAGTTTTAGGAATCAATTATTCAAAGTTCAATCAAAGTTACTTAAAAAACCTAAAAAATGCCCGCAAGTAACATAAGTTTTTAATTTTTTTTCTTTTTGAAGATTTTGGGAACGACACGTCTTTCTGCCGTACGATTTTATTCTTCTGTCTCAAGTTTTAACATTTTCGCTTACGGCAGTTTTATGCAAAAACCTCTGCTTCCGTGCATTTTTTATTTTCCAGACTAAGAGGCACCTAACTAAAGCGTTCTTGCTATAAAACCTAGCCTCGATCATAAGGGCGAGCGCAGCGAGTTGCGAAACGAAGTGTAGCAATGGAGGTAACAACCGGAACCCTGACGAGCGAGCCGCAAGCATAAAAATTTGCTCCAAAAAAATCAAAAA
>CAZDAY010000066.1:1570-8537 GCA_964503435.1 uncultured Treponema sp. | reverse complement strand
ACTTTCTGTGAACCAGAAAAACAAATGGCGAACAGAAAAACTTAGCCCGTGCTGGAAAGGCGAGCCACAAGCGAGTTCTGGAGCGAAGTGGAACGTAGCGGAAGAATGGAGGCGAATGCCGCAACCTTGCAAGGACGGCTAACCATTGGATATGCTCCAAAAAAAAATTTAATTTTGATTGAAACGTTTTAAAAATAATTTTGTGCGTTCTTTTTGCGGATTATTGATTACGTTTTGAGGTTTGCCCTGTTCTACAATCACGCCGCCGTCCATAAAAATTATATGGTCGCTTATATCACGTGCAAATGACATTTCGTGCGTTACTACAATCATGGTCATTTTTTCACGGGCAAGTTCTTTGATTACAGCGAGAATTTCGCCGGTTAATTCTGGGTCGAGTGCTGAAGTTGGTTCGTCAAAAAACAAAACTTGAGGTTTTAAAGCTAAGGCTCGGGCTATGCTTACGCGCTGCTGCTGACCGCCACTTAATTGGCACGGATAAAACTGTGCTTTGCTTTCTAGGTTCATTTTTTGTAAAAGTTCCATTGCAACTGATTTTGCTTCTTCCTTGCTTTTTTTGAGGACTAAACATTGCGCTTGCATGATATTTTGCAAAACGCTCATATGCGGAAAGAGATTGAAATTCTGGAAAACCAGACCTACGTTTAATGCGATTTTATGCAATTCTTTTTTGTTTGCATACACGCCATTTTTGACCATATTTTGTCCGCAGATTGAAATTGAGCCGCCTGTTAAGTTTTCAAGCTGACAGATGCAACGTAGCAAAGTTGATTTTCCGCTGCCACTTGGGCCAATAATTCCTAAAACGTCGCCTTCGTGAACTGTAAAACTTATGTCTTTTAATACTTCTAGCGAACCAAATGATTTTGTTAAGTTTTGAACTTTTATGATTTCTGATTTTTTTGTGCTAAGTGCCGGTTGTTCGTTCAGCGAAACTTTTGTTGCGTTAAGCGGCAGTTTGTCAGTTAACCGCGAACTTTCTTGTGCTAAGCGAGAATCTTTTGCGTTAAGTGAAAAATCGTTCGTAAAATCCATAAAATAAAATCCGCCTTATTTGTAATAATCAAGTTTTTTTTCGATTACATCAAAAATTTTTGAAACCGCCCAGTTCATCAGAAAATAAAAAATTCCTGCAATAAACAATGGCATTACGCTAACCAAACGTCCACTTTGAGTTTGAGCCACGTGAAAAAGTTCAGCAACACCTAAAACTTGAACCAAAGCTGTGTCTTTTACCAAAGTAATTACTTCATTTCCCATTGCAGGAACAATTCTTTTGATTACTTGAGGAACAACAATTCTGGAAAAAGTCTGCACTTTTGTAAATCCTAAAACCTTTGCTGCTTCGTACTGACCAACTGGAATGGACTGAATGCCACCACGATAAATTTCTGCAAAATAGCAGGCATAATTTATTGACATTGCGATGATTGCCGCTGTAAAACGATTAAATCCCCTGTGAAAAATTGTCGCTGGTGCAAAATAAACAAAAATCAACTGGAGCATTAACGGCGTTCCACGAATTATTAAAAGAAAAACATTTGTAATTTTTGCAAGAACCTTAAGTCTGGACATTCTTCCTGCACAAATTATCACAGCAAGCGGAATGGAAAATATTAAAGTTAGAAAAAAAACTTCAAGGCTAACTCCAGAACTTTTTAACATATTTAAAAGTAAAGGACCAATTTTTATACGTTGAAAGTAAGCAAGCAGATTTTGCATTATAAAACCTTTTTTTGAGAATTTCTTCTAGGATAACATAATTTTTTGTTCATTACAAATTGATTTCAGTGATTTCAGTCGATTTGCAGATTTTAACATTTTACTTACACTTTGCTAAGAAAACTTACATATAAAAAAACAATCTGCACAAATGAACGCAGAAAGTGCGGAAGCCGTTTTTCAAATTAGGGTTCTTGCAGAAAGTGCATTTTGTGATATTTATGAAAGTTTCAAGTATCGCAGGAAATCAAAAAAAATGCTAAGATAAATTTTATGAATGAACAGGATTTTATTACAGACTTTGATGATGACGGAAATTTAATTTTGATTGAATATCGCGGACAAGAAAAAATTGTAAACGTTCCTGAAGGAATTTTTGCTTTTGCGGAAGACGAAAATTTGTTCAGCGAAAATCAATTTGTGGAACAGGTAATTTTGCCGGAAAGTTTAGTTTACTTAGCAAGTTATTCATTTTACAACTGCTCAAATTTAAAAACTGTTGTGCTACCAAACGGACTTCGCGAAATAAATATGGGTGCCTTTGAAAATTGTTCTGCCTTAGAAAACATAAATTTTCCAAACCGTCTAAAAAGAATTGGGCCAGACGCTTTTAAATCTTGCAGTAAATTAAAAAATCCAGAAATTTCTTCCAAACTTATTGAAATACAAAATTCATCTTTTGACGACACAGTTGCAGTTTTAAGTAAAAATCCAAATTACGAAATTGACGGAAATGTTATGTACAACAAACTTGTTCAAGCGTCTCTTTTTTGTACAAACAAGGAAATTTCAGAATTAAGAATCCGAAAAGGAACAAAAACTATTGCATGGAACGCTTTTGCTTTTTGCAAAAACTTAAAAAATGTTTCTTTTCCCAACGGACTTAAAGAAATTGGACGAGCGGCTTTTATGTGCTGTGAAAAAATTGAAGAGTTAAGATTTCCAGCCGGTCTTGTAAATATTGAATCGAGCGCATTTGCAAACTGCAATAAACTTTCTTTTGTAAAGTTTAAAGGTTCTGATTCTGTAAAAATTGGAAATTTTGCATTTGCGGATTGTGATGATTTAAAAGAAATTACCTTGCCTAAAGCGTCAAGTTTTGAAGAAGATTCTTTTGAAACTTTTTGCAAGGTTAACTTATTTAAGTAATGTAAGTAGCAACTGAAAAATCAAAAATACAAAAAAAAATGCACTTCCAGCGCGAACAACCTTAATAAAAACGGCTTCCGCACTCACTACGTTCGTTTGTGCAGATGTTTTTATTAAGGAGAACCTCGCTTCCGTGCATTTTTTTATATTTTTATGCAACAACTACTTCTTAATAAATGTAGTTACTACTTTCAAAATAAGAAAAACACTAAATATGGTGGTTTCGACCTTGCGGATACTGAGCAAAGCCGAAGTGCAACCACCGTGTTTTATGCTATCTATCTTCCAATAACAGAAAGATTTGTTCCAAACCATTTTTCTGAAATTTTTGCAACAGTTCCGTCGGCTTCCATTTCATTTAATGCATTTTGAACCTTATCGCGAAGTTCTGTGTTATCTTTTTTGAATGCAATTCCGTATTCTTCGTGCGAAAGAATTTCATCAAGAACAACAAAATCTTTTCCAGTTTGAGAAATGCTGTAATTTGCAACAACTGAATCCATAATCACAGCGTCAACTTGTCCAATTCCCAAATCATTTAAAGCCGTAATATTTTCTTTAAATTCGATGATTTTTTTTACGCTGTTTTTAAATTCCGGATTATCATTTATTGCATCAACTGCCGAAGATTCTGCTTGAACACCAATCACCAAATCTTTTAAATCAGACAGAGTTTTTAATCCGCTGTCTTTGCGAACAACTGCAACTTGAGCGTTATCAAGATATGGTTTTGTAAATGACATTGCTTCTTTTCGTTCATCGGTCATTGTAAAACCGCTCCAAATACAATCAATTTTTCCAGTGTTAAGTTCTTGTTCCTTTGCTGCCCAGTCGATTGGCTGACAAACAAGAGTTTTTCCTAAACGATTTGCAACTTCTTGTGCAAGGTCAATGTCATAGCCAACAATTTGATTGTTTTCGTCGCGAAAACCTAAAGGTGGAAAAGAATCGTCGAGTCCTAAAACAAAATTGCTGCTTGATTTTTTTGAACAAGATGTAATGGAAATCAAACTTGCCAAAACAAGTGCCGCAAATCCCAAAATTTTTTTCATTTTTTCCTCCAAATGAACATAATAAATTTAAATTTCAAAATCACCCGATTTTTGAAACATTTTCAATATTACATATTCCGAAGCAATGGTTCGAAGTTGCTTACAAACCGGTTCAGAATTACGAGTTTTTAATTTTTTTTCTGCTTTTTTTACAGAACAAATTCATATTTTTTATTTGAACCGAAGTTGAACTTGATGACGGTGCGCCAATCGTTTTTCTGTTTTCTACACAAGATTCTGGCGTAATCAAATCATAAATATCTTCTTCGATTAAAGGCGAACAAATTTGCAATTCTTCAATGCTTAAATCTTCAATTTTTTGTAAACCTGCATCGAGTGCCATACGAACTGCTTTTGCTGCAACAGAATGGGCGGTTCTAAAAGGAAGTCCTTTGCGCACAAGATATTCCGCTAAGTCAGTTGCGTTTGCAAATCCACCTTCACAACTTAAAGCCATATTTTTTAAGTTCCATTTGCAAGATGAAATCATTGCAGTAAAAACTTTTAAATTCGCTTCAACTGTGTCTAGTGCGTCAAACAAAGCATCTTTATCTTCCTGTAAATCACGGTCGTAAGCCAAAGGTAAACCCTTAACCATAGTCAGCAAATTTATTAAATCGCCATAAACTTTTCCTGTTCTGCCGCGAATTAGTTCCGCAAAGTCCGGATTCTTTTTTTGAGGCATGATTGAAGAGCCAGTTGACCATTTTTCACTCATATCAACAAAGGAAAATTCTGTAGTTGACCATAAAACTAATTCTTCGCACATTCGGCTCAAATGCGACTGAATAATTGCAAAATCACTTGTAAATTCAATACAATAATCTCTGTCGCTCGACGAATCCAAAGAATTTTCTGTAACGCCAGAAAATCCCAGAGTTTTTGCAACCGCTTCTCTGTCCAAAGGCAAAGTGCTTCCTTGCAAAGCGCCACTTCCTAAAGGCGACAAATTTATGCGAGACAGCGAATCTTCAAGCCGAAGCCAATCGCGCTTAAACATTGTAGCCCAAGCCAGAAGATGCTGTGCCAAAGTTCCAGGCTGAGCGTGCTGCATGTGAGTGTAGCCGGTTAAAAGTGAATTTTGATTTTTGCTGGCAATTAAAACTAACGCTTCAATGCTTGTAATAAGTTCGTTTTGCAACAAAGGAATTACCCGCTTTAAGTAAAGCCGCTCGTCTAATGCAATTTGATCGTTTCTACTTCTGCCAGTGTGAAGTTTTTTTCCAGGCTCTCCAATTCTGTCAGTTAAAGTTGCTTCTATAAAAGAGTGAATGTCTTCTGCACTGTAATCAATTTTTAGCAAGCCAGAACTTAAATCTTTTTCGATTGATTTTAATCCGTCAATAATTTGTTTACTTTCTGATTTTGAAATGATTTTTGATTCACCAAGCATTTTTGCGTGAGCGATTGAACCGTGAATGTCGTCCAAAGCCATTCGCTCGTCCACGTGAATCGAAGTTTCAAATTCAACAGCAACAGCGTCTGGCCCTTCTGCAAATCTTCCGGCCCAAAGTGCCTTGTGATTATCGTTTGTTAAAGCGCCATGTTCTTTTTGATTTTCCGATGGATTAGCAGAAGAATTTTCTGTTAAGTTTTTGGGCTTCTGGTTTGCAGCCGAATTCACTGTTATCTTTCCAGTCTTCTGGCTAACAGCCGAATTTTTTGTTAAACCGTCAGTCTTCTGTTTAACCGCAGATTTTTCTGCCACACCGCCAGTCTTCTGTTTAACCGCAGATTTTTCTGCCACACCGTCAGTCTTCTGGCTAACAGCAGATTTTTCATCAGATTTGTTTTCAAGCATTTTCTTTCATCCAGTTTTCAATTCCAAGTTTTATTTCTTCGTCAATATCGTGTTCAATTCTACAAGCATTTTCTTCAGCAAGTTTTTCAGGAACACCAGTAATTTTTTGCAAAAACTTCGTCAACAAAACGTGCCGGTCATAAACAGAAGACGCCTTTGCCATTCCCTTTTCAGTTAATTCAAGCGACCCAAGCTTTCCCAAAGCAACATAACCATTTTCTTCAAGAATGCTCATTGCCCGACTTACACTTGGCTTCGAAACATTCAATCTTCTGGCAACATCCACAGAACGAACAAAACCATTTTCTTGTTTTAACATAAGAATCGCTTCAAGATAATCTTCGCCCGATTCATGAATTTCTGACATAATGCAGTCCTCCTCAAAAAATTTTTAACAGCAAAAAATTTTTAATTGTAAAAATTATAATACCTTAGTCCAAGTTTTTAAAGTGATAAAAAATTTAAAAATCTTCCACAATCAGTGAACTTGCTTGAAATTTTGGAAGAAACTTTTTAAATCCGCTGTTCAAAAAACTTACTGTAATTACTAACTCGCCTTCTGGAGAATATTGATGTTTTACAACTTGACCTTCGCCATAATCATCGTGAAAAATTTTTGCACCAATATGAAATTTTTTTGCCAAAGGATCTTGCGGATTTTCAGAATCAAAATTATCAGCATTTTGAAATTTATTTTCAAAAGAATCTGGTTTAGTTCCCAAAACGCGCAAATATTTTTTATCAAGTTCTTTTAAAAACGGACTTGGCAGCATAAAATTTGTATGTCCGTAAAGTCGTCGGTTAGAACAGCTTGTAAAATAAAGTTCATCTTTTGCGCGCGTAATTCCAACGTAAAAAATTCGCCGTTCTTCTTCAATTTCTTCCAAACTTTTGCCTTCTCGCGGAAAAATTCCGGCTTCCATTCCAGTAATTATCACACGAGAAAATTCAAGTCCCTTTGTGTTGTGCAATGTAATCAAAGTAACCTTATCTTTTGGCGAAGAATCATTTTCAGAATCCAAGGTTCTGTCCAAATTTACGTGATCCAAAAAATCTAAAAGTCCTTCTTTTGTGCAAGGATAAAAAATTGATGAATTCACAAGTTCGTGCAAGTTTGAAACTTTTTGCGTTCCAGAAAGTTCATCGGTAGTTTTGTAAAGTTCTTCTAAGCCAGATTTTTCAATTACAGTTTCCAAAAAATCAGATAATTTTTCGGCTTGCG
>CAZDAY010000066.1:0-1470 GCA_964503435.1 uncultured Treponema sp. | reverse complement strand
TTCGGCTTGCGCCAGAGAATTTTCTGTTAACTGCAAGTCTTCGGCTTGCGCCAGAGAATTCTCTGTTAACCGCAAGTCCTCTGCTTGCGGCGGGGAATTTTCTGTTAACTGAGAGTCTTCGGCTTGCGGCAGAGAATTTTCTGCCAGCATAGCATCTTCTGTTTGCAGTGCGTCTTCTGCCAAATCAAAAGTTGAACTTTTATTTGAAACCGGCAACATCGAATCAAATTCTTTGCACAAAGCACAAAATTCTTTAAATCCTTCAGCTGCCTTTTTAGAAAGTTTTGCATCCGCTGTTAAAATCGAAGCACCAATACAAGATTCCAGAATTTTTCTTTGGCTAGTTTCCCCAATTCCACGACTTGGCTTATTCACAATCCGCTCAAAAGAAATTAAATCTTTTGGATTTGCTATAAAAGAAAGCCATGCGATTGTATCTTTAACTTCTTCACGCTCATAAAATTTTAATGCGCCAACAACCTGATAAGGAATTTTTCTGTGCATAAAAGTTGTTTCAAAACCCAAAGACTGAGCATTTGTTCTGTACAAAATTGCCCAAGAAGAATAAGGCGTTCCGTTTTCATATGACTGTTCAATCAAATCACTGCAAAAATCAGTTTCATCATCTTGATTTGGAAGAAAAACTAAAGCTGGCTTTTTGCCCTTGCCTCTTGCACTAACCAAAGTTTTTCCAAGCCGCTCTTTGTTATTTTCTACAACGCTTCCGGCACAAGAAAGAATTTCTGAAGTTGAACGATAATTTGTTTCAAGCCGAATCAAATCTGTACCGGGAAACTGCTTTTGAAAATTTAAAATATTTTGAACTTCAGCACCACGAAATTTATAAATACTTTGATCATCATCACCAACAACACAAACGTAAGCGCAAGGATTTTCCGGCGAATCTTCTTTAATGCCCGAAAGTTCCTGCAGTAAATTAAATTGCGCCACATTAGAATCTTGATATTCATCAACCATAATCACTTTGTAGCGATTGTGAATTTTTTCGCGGATATTTTTGTCATTTTTTAAAATCAAGTAAGGCAGAAGAATTAAATCTCCAAAATCAACATTTCCAGTTTGCCGCAAACGATTTTGATACGCAGAATATATTTTTGGAAAAGCGGGATCGCCATCAATTTTTATCAAATTCATATCGTCAGGCAAAAGGCAATAATCTTTTGCCAGAGAAATTAAATGTGCGTAATGAGCAGCGTTTTTTTTGGAAACTGACGGACAGGCTTTTGTAATAAGATTTACTACATCATCATCGTCGTAAACTGTAAAATTTTTATCCAAATCAGCAGCAAAATAAAAATTTCTTAAAAAAAATGCACCAAAAGAGTGAAAAGTTCTGATTTGCGAATATTGGGCGGAAGGTTCAAGTGCAACTGCACGCTCTTTCATTTCGTTCGCCGCTTTTTTAGTAAAAGTTACTGCTAAAATAGAAGAAGGTTTTATGTTTTTTTG
>CAZDAY010000065.1:0-8578 GCA_964503435.1 uncultured Treponema sp. | reverse complement strand
AAATTGAAAATTGTAGAAAACTCACTCTAAAACTTACAGATATTTCTTTTGATGAATTAAAATCTATTTCTGAAAGTTGTGGTAAAATAGAAGATATTCGGGAAGTTTAGTTATGCTTTGTCATTGTCTGGCTAGACCCGACAATCTGTACTGAATAGATTCCCGTGTCGGTGCACGGGAATGACAATCGGTTGGGATGCTCAAGAATAACAAAAAGTCGAAACACGAGAATGACAATCGGTTATTATGAGTTCCTCAGGCAACACCGATAACAATAGTGTGCTTTTACAATTTATTCTGCCTGACGAATTTCAATTTTCTTTGCTGCAACAGCTTCTTTTCGTGGCATTGTAACTGTAAGCATTCCATTTTTTACCGACGCGGAAATTTTTTCTTCATCTACATCATCTGGGAGTGAAAAACTTCGGCTAAACTGCGTCCATGTGCGCTCTCTAAGATGCCATTTTTCATTAGCCTTTTTGTCGTCTTTCTTTTCTTCCTTTTCAGAACTTTTTGTAGATGAAATTGTAAGTACATTATTGTTCAATTCAATTTCCACATCTTTGTCGGTTTTTCCCGGAACGTCCATTTCAAGCGTATAATTTTTATCGGTTTCTTTTACATCAACCTTTGGAACTTGCTTTTTATAAGCAAATGTTGGCAAAACATAGTTGTCGCCTACCAAATTGTCAAATAAATCATTAAATAAAGTTAAATCGTTCATAAACGACCTCCATTGAATTTTATTTTCACTAATCATAATGCAGAAAGCGTGCCAAGTTTTGTTATTTAAATTAAATTTTTTGATTTTTTTGTTTTGCTTGATTTTTGTTCTATTTGTTCTAATTAAAGAAATTTCTTTAAACTAAGAAAAACTTTACTGCTCCAACGGCACGCAACAAAACCTAAGTACATAGGTTTTATATCATAAAGTATAAGGTAATTCCTAATGTCCAATTAACTTATATGCTCTAAACTTATTAAAAAAGCTTTCCTTAAACTAAAAATTCACTTGAAAGCAGTAAATTTTGTCTAAAATAATAGACATCTTAATACTAAATCTAAGTAAAACTGTGCACTTTTACATACATCTTAAAGTTTATTGTGTAGTGGCAAGGCATTTATCGAAATTAAAATGTAATCGCTGAGTATTTCAATAGGTTCAACGGTCATATTTCAATGTTTTATACATTAAACATGGAAAGTTTAGCGCAAAAAAATTTATTCTGTTCAAGAAAATGTGTCAAATTTACTCAAAATCCACAGATTAAAAAACAAAAGTGGACTATAAAACCTTAAATTTTTTCTTCATTTATAGACTTTCCTGCCAAATAATCAAAATACTGCTGACCAACTTTTTCTGTTTCCCAATTTTTTAAAATTCTGTAGCCAAATCCGCTGAAAATCGTTTCACAAACAAGTTCAAAAATCGCCCCTATTACCGAACATATAAAAACCTGAGTCCATGTCCAGCCAAAGAAAATCTTTGAAACTACAGTTGCAAAAATCAAGTTATCAACAAACTGCGCAATAATTGTAGAAACATAAGAGCGAACCGCAAACGAAACAAATCCGTTTGACTTAATAGTTTTTCCTATTGCACTGTTTAAAACCGCATTTGTAATAGAAGAAACTATAAATGCTAATGCTGAACCAAAAACAACATACCATGTGCCACCAAAAGTTTCGTTTAATGCCTTGTTTACTTCAAAATTTTCACTTGTGTAAAACGCACCCCACTTTCCCGGACTTAACGCAAGAAGTGCAAAAATTCCGCAAACCGCAAGATTTACTGTTAATGCAAGCAGCGAAACTTTTATACTCGCCTTTGCACCCCAGCGTTTGCAAATAATATCCATACAAAGCGACATAAGCCAGCTAAAAATGTATCCGCAATCCAAAGCAACATATTTGTAATTTATAAGTTCTTTGTTTGCCATAAGATTTGCACATACAACGGAAAGAATAAAAATTGAAACGATTGTTGATGGAATGTTTCTAAGAAGAATTTTGTAATCAGTGGCTTCATCTTTAAGCCATTTAGAAATTTTTACCATAAAAGGTAACCTCCGTAAGGATTTTAATTTATTGAGCGCAGGAGTTTTGAGGATTCATAAACTGCGCTTAGTTTTAATTTGATTTTCATAAGATTATATTTTTTATTTAACAAAAGCAATAAATCTCTCTTAAAATTCTGTTATTGATAAGTTAAATGTGAAAATTTTCTTATAAAACGCTTACCCGACAGTTATCTTTTAGTATTGGTACAGTACTTTTTGTAGTATTGCTCGCATTAGGGTTAACTCTTTTTGTAAAAGGATTCGCTATTGGTTCTACCTTAGTTGATATATTATTGCAAGTAGAACAAATCTTCTGGCATTTTTTTATGCAATTCTGTAAACTTTTTTAGTTTATGTTTAAAATTCCTCAGATTATAAAATGTATTATTTCTTCGCTATTTTCCGCATTAGTTGATTCTTTGATTTTTCAAGGATTTGTATATTTTTTGCCGACGTTAAATTTTACTGAAAAAACTTCTATTGTAATTGGGACGATTGTTGCGCGCATAATTTCTACGGCTGTAAATTTTTTGATAAATAAATTTTGGAGTTTTCAAAGTAAGAAAAAAAGTTTTAAAGAAGCGCTTTTATTTTTTCTGATGTTCTTGGGGAAGATGGGTATAAGCGCTGGACTTGTCGCTTCCCTTTCAAATATTCAAATTCCTCCGCTGATTATAAAACTAGCAGTTGACGGACTTTTATTTTTTGCCGGATATTTTATTCAGAAAAAATTTATTTTTGTTTCAAGCGTTCCAAATTCTTCTGTTAAAAAATCCGGAAACCGCAGTTAATACAATTGCCGCTTAAGTAATTAGGCTATTTTCTGACATAGGGTATTTCCTGACTGTACTTAAATTGACTTTTTCATTAAAATCATAGAAATATAGAATTTCCCTATTAACATGATATAATTTAAGTATCACAAAAAGTAAGAGAGAAATATGAAAAAATTAACTGTTTTATTAACAAGTTTTATCTTTTTAAATTTAAATATTTTTGCGCAATCTTATAACAATGAACCGATTTTAAGCATTGGTTTTACAAATCCAAAGATCGACATAAATATTCAGCAAAATGAAGAGTTAAGTAAAATCATAAGAAATCAGTTTGAAAAAATTTTTCGCGATTACACAACAATTACAGTTTATGACATTGAAAACGAAAAATCTCTTATTGAACTAAATCAAGAACACGGCACAATTGGAATGTTAGAAACTGCGTCAAACAGAGCAACAAGTTCTTTGAATTTTAGGGATTCAAACGTTTTTCTTAATCTGCAAATTACAAACATCAGAACTTCTGCAATTATTGCAACTTCAACAAATCAAATACCAGCATCAAATCTTTCTGATCAGGAAAAATTAAATTCTCTTATTGGAAGAGTTGCTGTTGAAATTTTACAGCAATTAAATGTGAATCTTTCCACATCGCAAATTATGATTATCCGCGGACAAAAATCTGAATCTGAAATGACTTCGGAAGAAATAAAAAATTCAATCGCTGAACAAGAAAAAATTTTAAGAGAACTTGAAGACAAAATCAATCTGGAAAAATCAAAGACAAATAAAACTGATAATTCCTCAATGGATCTTCTTGAAATCCAGCGCAATCGGCTTGAACAAAAATTAAAATTGCAACAAAAACGTTATGAACAAAAACAGCGGGACGAAGCAAACTTAGCACAAGAAGCAGAAATTTCGTTAAAACGCTCAAAAGAACAAAACGCAATTATAGAAAAACAACGTCAGGAATATGAAAAAAAAGCAAATCAACTTAGAAATTTTTCATTTGCGCAAATGGACTCTGAAAATCAAATTGAAATAATTGAACAGAACAAACAGACAATTCTTGCAATGCGAA
The DNA here is from genome assembly GCA_964503435.1 of uncultured Treponema sp. GTDB lineage: Bacteria > Spirochaetota > Spirochaetia > Treponematales > Treponemataceae > Treponema_D. The sequence goes on along the minus strand of CAZDAY010000065.1, from coordinate 4,658 downwards.
AAAAAATGAAAGAAAGTATTTTTGAATTTGAAACTTTAACAAATAAAAATGCTCAGGAAGATTGTGAAAAAATTGACAGTGAACCTTTCAGTCTTGTTGATAAAGATGCACAAGGAAATCCTCTGCCAAGAATTCTTCAGGAACGCCAGACGCGAAAAAACGCAATAAAGCAAGAAGCAGTTTTAAAAATTGAATCTTACAAAAAACAATTAAATTCACAACAAATAGAATTTGAAAAAAAACTTAACACAGAAATTCAAAACGATTATAAAATGTTGAAAAAAACACAATCAGTTTCTTCTATTAATAAACAAAATCTTCTGCGCATAAATAATTATGACGGCGGATTGTATGGCTGGGAAACTACAATTTATTTTGAATTGGGCGACAATATTATTGCAAGTTATAATTCTTTTTTGCCTTACAAATCACTTTTTAATAAAAGTCCAAAAATAAAATCAGAAGAATACAAAAATAATGTTGAAGAATATGACAGTTATTTTCGCAGTAACATTCCAGTAATTTATGCAGTTGTTGATTATTACATTATTCCGCGCGAAACTTATCCTTCTGAATACATTGTGAACATTGTAAAAACAAGTTTCTATAATATTGATACAGGGGAAAAAATCTTAACACAAAATCACAAAAATTTATCTGGATATTATAAGTACGCAATAATTTCTGATATTAGAAGTTCCGAAGAAATTTTAAAAGATAAAAAACTCCAACAAAAAAATTTTGAAAAAGAATTTAAGTCGCAACAGAAAAACAAATATAATATTTACGATGATGATTATTTTTCAAATTCACGCTCCGATTCTGCAAGTTCAAATTCATCTACAAAATCTTCGTCAAAAAATTTAAATTCTCGCTCAAGTCAAAGTTTTTTTACGCCACAAAATCACGCTGGAATTGTAAACAACATACAGTTTAATCTTGACAATTTAAAAGACTACAGATTTTCTGGCGCAGTAGATTTTCCTTTGGATCCGTTTTTCTGGGGATTGGGCGGTTCGCTAAAATATGAAACAAATCCAAATCAGAAAAATTCGTTAGATAAAGTTTTTAATGAATTTGATATGGATTTTGCGCTTAGGCTTGGTCTTCAGCTTTATGGAATCCACAGATTAATTTCTCCTTATTTTATTGCAAGTTTGGGAATAAATTATGATTTCATAAACAGAAACAATTTTTATTTTGTGCAGGGAACTTTTGGTTTAACATTCTTTTTATTTTTTGATGTGAATTATATTTGCAAATATAACTTTTCTGATGGTTCAATTCACAATGCAATTTCTGCAGGGTTAAGTATTTTTGGACCTTGGGGAAAATCAAAATAATTTTTTAGGATTTTAAATGAATGCAAAAACAAAAATTTTATTTTTAATTTTAATTTTTTTCATTAAGTTTCCGGTTCTTCTGTTTTCTCAAAATTATATAAACAATGGCGGAAAAGGCAAATCCATTGCATTCGAAGAGTCGCTTACAATAAAAAATGGAAGGCAAACGCAAAATTCTTATTATTCTACGGTTTTAAAAACCAATCTTACACAAGTTTTTGTTGTATATTCTGCAATAACAGTTGTTGCTTCAGACAACGAACGCGAAATTATTGATATTCAGAGAAAAAGTCAGGACAGCCGCCACAGTGATTCTTCTGCAATCGAAGCAGGAAATTTAATTGCCCAAATGTACACGGCTCAATCCACAATCGAATTTTCAGCAAACACAAATTTCAGGGTTTCAATAAATATCAGAAATAATAAAACTGGGGGAATTGAAGCAAGTGCAAAAGTAGGACCCTATTCAAACGAAGAAGAATTTCATAATTACGCAGCAAACGATATTGGATTAAGAATTTTACCACAACTTGGAGTTGAACTTTCGTCTCTTGCAAAAAGTAATTTGTCTTATCGGAAAAATAATAATTCAGAATCCTTAGTTGACGCAAGAAAACATTATTCAAACATTGTCGCTTCCATTGAAAATATCGACAAGGAGCTTTCTGTTCTTACAAAAACTCAAATGGACAAAAATACAGCCATTGCACAAAAGGCAAGTCTTGAAGCAGCAAAAAAACAACTAGAAATTCAGCAGCGAGAAGCAAATGAAAGAATAAAACGTCTTGAAGATGATGAAAGAAGGCGCGAAGAAGATAAGAAAAATTCTCTTTTGAGAACGACACAGTTAAACAAAAAAATTGAAAGCAACGGAATAAAATTTGATAAACTTGCAAATCAAAAACGAACGGAACTTGCCAAAAATATGAATGTTGATTCAAAATTGCGAATCATCGAAAAGAAAAAACAAACGCTTTTAGATTTAAGAAATGAAACCGCAGAAAAAATAAAAATTTATAATGAACAAGAAAACAAAGACGCTTCTGAAAAAGTAAAACTGATTGAAAACCAGGAATATTCCTCAATCGAAAAAGATGCAAACGGGAAAATCACCAGAGAAGCAAAAAATGAACGCAAGCAAAAAATAAATCAAATTCGACTAGAAGCAGAACAAAGAAAAAAAGAATATCAGGAAAAACAAATCGCTTCAAAGCAAGACGCCGATGATGCAATTCGTACAGAAATAATTTCTGACATTGAAGAACTTTCAAAAGAGCAAAAAGAAAATTCTTTAATAAATTCTAATCTTCTGCGTTTTGGAAATTATGATGGAAGCAAAAAAGGCTGGGTCGCATATTTAAATTTAATTGTTGCAGGCAAGGAAATTTCCACTGAACAAATTTTAATTCCTTACAATAAAATTACAAATTTAAATCCTAACTATAAAACTCAAGAAGAAAAAATTGCGTATAATTCTGTTGTTGAAGAATATAACAGTTATTTTGCTTGCAACATTCCAATCATTTACACAGAAATAAATTATAAAATAAAACCGCATCCAAATGGATATCCAAGTCAGTATCAAATTGACATTAGTTCTTATACATTTAAAAATTTAGAAAGTGATGAAATTGTTTATGAAACATCTGCAAAAGTAAAAAATAAAACTCTAAGCCTTACGCCTTCTGTTGATGTAAAACTTAATTCTGGTTTAAGCCAGTATGAATTCGATAATTTTGTAAATGACAAAAAAAATCAGTTTGTAAATTTTATGGACGACAGCGCAGACTTTTTAAGTCAGGGGTATATAATTTTATCAGCGGATATTTATTTTTCAAAGAAAATGTTTTTTGGTTTAAATGCTGATTATTTATTTCCGCTAAAATATTTTGACATTGGACCTTCACTTGATTTTTTGATTAGTGAGGAACAAATTGATTTTATAATAAGTACAAGGTTAAGCAAAAATTTTTCTTTGTTTGAAAAAGATTTTTATGGTGCCACAAATCTTGGAATTGATTTATTTACAGTTGAACCAAACGTAAGTTTTTATCTTGGATTTGAACTGGGATATTATTTTTCTTTAATCAGCGAAAATGATTTTGCAATTCACGCAAAATTAGATTTTTCTTCGCAATATGTAAAATTTGATTTAGGTGGAAATTTTATTTTTAAATGATATAATATTCACAGATATGAAAAGAAAATTATTTAGTTTTTTGTTAAGTTTAATTTGTTTAAATGTATTTGCGAAAGAACCTTTGTGGTATTCCTCAGAAGATGGACTTGAAGAAGTTTATCCGAACAACACTTACATTGCAGAAATTGGTTATGGAAAAAATGTTCAACTTGCAGAATCAGATGCGCTGACAAGAATTTCAAGATTCTTTAACACAAGCGTCAGTTCTAAAATGGAAACCAGAGAATTATTGATTTCTGAAAATGACAATTTTTATTCAAATGAATCTGTAGACACACAAACTGTTATTTCTACAGAAATGAATCTGTTTGCAATCGAATATTCAAAGCCTTATGTTGACAAAAAATTAAAACAAACCGCCGTTGTTGCTTACATTGACAGAAATAAAGCATGGACAATTTATGAACCAAAATTAAAATCAGTTTCAGAATCTTTTGTAAAACAATATAATGTTGCGCAAAAACAATCTGACAATTTAAAAAAATATTTTTTACTTAACGCTTCAAAACAATACGTTAATGATTTTATTCAGGCTTATGAATTTGGACTTTTGATAAATCCTTATGAATGTAGAAATTACGAAAATGTAAACAACAAAATTTCTTCGATTCCAGTTGAATTAAATAATTTAAAAATGAATTGTGCGTTTGCTCTTAATTTATCTGGCGACAGAAATGATATTATAAAACGAAAACTTACTTCACTTTTATCGAACGAAGGATTTGCTATTCAAAATTCAAATGCACCTTATTTGATGAACGTAAAAATTATTTCAGAAATAAATCAATCAAATGATGAATTTGGCACAACTTTTACTTCTTATCCGGGAATTGAAATTCTGGTGCAAAAAGACGGGAACGCATTTTTTTCTTACAGTAAAACTTGCACAAAAACTGTCGCTTTTAATCAGCAAAAAAATATAACTATGTCTTTTCAAAAACTTGAAAACGAGTTAGATGAAAATTTTATAAATGAATTAAGCAACTTTTTAAATACAAAATAAATTTTTAAGAGGATGTCCAATAAGATAAAAACGGCGCTTGAACTCGCAACAAAGTTTTCATCGGGCTCTCGAAACATTTAGATTTAGCAACGTCGAAACACTAAATGCCCAC
>CAZDAY010000064.1:0-8610 GCA_964503435.1 uncultured Treponema sp. | reverse complement strand
AAATAATATTTTTCTAAGAAAACGTTTATCTGATTTTAGTCTTATATTTGTGAATTTATATTTCTGTGTGTTATACTAAAAATGATGAATTTTTTTAGGATTTTTTTGTATAAGGAGGCGTTTTATGAATTTAAAAAATCATAAAAAGAGTTTTTTTGCAGCACTTATTTGCTTACCAATTATTTTTACATCTTGTCCTTCATCTATAACTGTAAAAACTGACGCTGATTTGGGTTTATATTTAGGCAAGGTCAATTATGATTTTTCAAATACTTTAGATATAAATTCTTTAACTGAACAGATGACTCAAAGTTTGGGTGAAAATGTACAGGTTTATCAATATCTTGATGATGAAAGCGAGGCTAGCAAAGAAGATGCTCTTACTTATTTAGTTCATTATCCGGTTGCAAAGGCTGAATTGGATGTTGGAACTTATCTTAACGATTTGAATTTGGACAGCATGTTAAGTTCAAGTGGAAGCAGCGGAATGAATTTTTCGCAAACATTAAATGTTCCTAAAGTTTCATCTTCGCTTGAAAATAGTATTTCTGTTAATCTTGTGGATAAAATTTCAAATTATTCTTCCACACAATTTGGTGATGATTTTAATATTCCACTTTTAGAAAATTCAGGCGTAAGCGTTATAGAAACTGCGCTTTCTGGGCACAACAGCATAAATTTTGAAAGTATTGCAACAGTTTTTTATTCTACTGGCTCAAGCATAGATATTGTTTTTAACAAAACTGATTCAAACGTGTGCGGTTCTGACTTTAGTTTTAAGGTAATCGGAAAAATTGTTAGTTCATCAGGCGAAGGAGGCACTGAAACCCTAATTTTGCAATCTTCTGAAACAGAAGTTAAAAACGGCGGAACAGTTTCAATTCCTATTGGTAAAGAAAAAATATCATCTGGTTTGCCGCCAAAATTTAAATTTACAATGGAAGTTTCGCTTAGTGGTAACGCGTCAACACCTCACGCTTATTCAGTAAGTATGGGTCTTTCTTCAAGTTCAAAAATCGAAAAGATTGAAAACATAACTGCAAGTTCGCAAGATCTTCGCGAAGGAAAAGTTTCCGGTTTTGACGAAGATGAAAATTTTGGAAAAATCAGCATTGAAAATACTGAAGTTTCACTTGAAAGTGCTTACGGTTATTTTGAAAGTGCCACAATAAACTCTGGACACATTGCGTTTTATAACGAAGCATGTGCTCCACTTGATAATTCTAAAATGCAAACAACTTACAAGATTTCGATTAAAGGTTGCGGATTAAATCTTACTCAAGATAATTTTACAGAAGACCCTTCAAAAAACGGAAGATTTGTTAATAAATATTTGGATCTAAACGGACAAACTATAAATTTTTCTTCGGTAGCAAGTCCTAGTGATGCAAAACTTACACTTAGCGGCGAAATTTCTTACGAAGTTAAAGGTGCTACAATCGACTTAACAGGTTATTCAAACGAAAACTTATCTGTAAAATTTATTTCTGAATCGGTTTTAGACTCGCTTTATAACGTAAAAGTTGATTTTACAAACGACAAATATTCTTCTATTACAACAAGTTATTCTCTTCCTACAACAGAAGAAGATGGCGGAACTGCACTTTCAGAACAGTTGATTTCTTACGTAAGCAAAATTTCTTTTGGGCAAGAAAGTGGCGGAAATCATTATAAATCCAACGAAAACGGAAATATTTCTTCTACTCCAGCACAAGGTTTTGGTGTTGTCTGCAATGTAAAAAATACGCTTCCGGTTGAAATTCCGGTTAACATAAAATCGACAATGTTTGACTTAGATGTAAAGGACACAATTTCATCAAATTCTGACACAAAAACTTACAACTGGGTTTCTTATCCAACGGTTGATTTGTCAAGTTATAAGAATGATGAAAAACATTTTGTTGATTTTAGTTTTGCTTTGGAACTTGAAGAAGATAAATACTTAACTTTGGGTTCATCTGCAAATCCGTTTGTACTTGATAAAGATTATGAAATTTCTCTTGAATATCAGGAAATGAAAATGGACTGGGACAGCGTTACTTTGCGTTCTGGTGGCGTTTCTATTCCAGTGGAACAAAGTTTTGACGGTTTTTCTTTAGATTCTATTTTAAGCGGAACCGGAATTGATTCTAGTACTTTGGAAAACGTAAAAATTTCCCGGTTTGACGTTTATCTTTATGTTCAAAAACCTTCGTCAACTTCAAATTCGGCTTTAAATTCTTTAATCAACAAAATCGGATTTAATGGCAAAACTTATATTTCTTATACGGACAGCAATTCTAGCACAAAAACACAATATATTATTGGAAGCGAAACTTCTGGTGAAAATTTGACTTTCCGTGATGATGAAATAACTTGGCCTGCTTCTGGAACAAATATTTCTACTGCGTCTGGTTCTGCAACTGCGGAATTTGCAAAGAATTTCCTTGATTCATCAAAATACAGTTTTAAGAGCGATTTAGCGGATATTGTTAATGAACAACCGGAAACCATTAAATTTGTTTCAGATCTTGCATTAACGAATAGTAGCGGTGGCAATTTAGTTGTTTATAAATCAATGATTGACGGTTTAAGTGAAAGCGATAAGGCAAACATTGGAATTGATATGCTGGCTTACATCCCATTTGAACTTAAGTTAAGCGGCGATATTTCTTTAGATCTTATGGAACTTATAGATAAAACCTGGAGCACAGATAATGCAAATAAAGATTTACTTAATCGTGCAGATGATTGGGCTCCGGCTTCTTGGGCAGAATATTCAAAAGCCGTAGAAAATCTGGCAGTTTACTACAATATTACAAATACAGTTTTTTCTGATTTTAACTTAACTGGTCAAATTAAAGATTCTGCATCAAATTTAAGTAAAACAATTAATTTGAACACAAATTCTTCAAATGTTTTGGAATTAACTGGAACTGAAATTAACAATATTCTTACAAATAAGCCTTTCCATCCTTCTGTTTTATTAACACTAGACGGCGGAACTTCTGAAAGTCCGAAAATCTTAAAAATAAAACGCTCTGTACTTGATTCAAATTCTTCAAATACAGTTAGTGCTAACGTAACTATGAGACTTGACGTTGATAAAAATTCAGAAATTTCTATTAACGATTTAACAAGTGCTTTTGGAGGTAAGTAATGAAAAAGATATCTTTAATATTAACTGCTTTGATTTTTAGTTCTTCACTTGCTTTTGCACAACTTTATCCCCCAAAAAGAGTTTTTGAAGTTGGTACAGAACTGACTTTTTCAGCAAGTCAAAATGCTGTTAACGTAACTGATATTTTTGTTGAAAATTTAGTCTTAGACTTTACAAAAATTGCTGATGGACTTAACGGAAACGGTTTTCTTTTTGATATTGATGCTGATACAGATTTTTTTATGAATTTGAATCTTGGCAAAAGATGGGGAGCGGGCGTCTTTATGGATGCAAATACTTCTCTGGAATTTGGAATCGGTCAAGGTTTATGGGACTTTCTTGCTTACGGAAACTGGGACGAAGCAACAAACACTCCGCAAGACACAAAATTTGATTTGAGCCTTTCATTAGAATCTTTTTTGGAATTTGGTGCGCCAATTAAATTTGGTTTAAAAAGTTTAGGAATTAAGGTTACGCCAAGTTATTATATTCCTTTGGCTTATATTCCTTATACTTCGGCAAATGTAATTGTTTCACCTGGAAATGCAAGCAACGGAAAAACTTTAACTGCAACCGGTGAAGCAAATTTTAATTTGTACACGCCAGTCAGCTTGAATGGAATTCTTTCTGTTGATGAAAATGGTTCTTTAAATTTTGATTCAGAATCTTTGTCTGCAATGTTTTCTGATTTAACTTCTAATGTGGGAACAACTTCAATGGAACTTTTGCAAAATGGCGGTATTAGTTTGGGAATTAGTGCCGATTATCCGCTTTTTAGAACCTTAACTGTTGGAGCGTACGCTGATTTTCCTTTAAGTCCGGGAAAACTTTCTTATAGAACCAGCGGAACAATTACGGGCACTGCGGAAGTCAACGGTATTCTTGATACGGCTACTTCGTCATCTTCGTCATCAGGCTCGTCTTCTGGAGCATCCTCTGGCACAAGTGGCACATCTGCTTCAGGCGAAACATCATCGGGCGCAAGTGGCGCAAGCGAAACATCTTCTGGCGAAACAGGGGCATCATCAGGTTTTTACAAGTACGATTATACTTTCAGTGGCATTTCGTACACTGAACTTGAAGAAGCGTATTCTGTAAGAAAACCATTGCGTTTTGGTGGCGAAGTTGCATGGCGTCCGTTTGGAGACTGGTTTACAATTCGCGGAATGTTGGGTTATGCAGCAAGAAATCCTTTTGGCGAAGACTGGAACTGGAAAAATTCTATGTTTATGGAATACAGTGGCGGAGTTGATATTTCACTTTTCTACATTTTAAGGCTTTACGCACAAACTTCTTATATCAACAAAATTTATGCTCAGCAATTTGGTGTTGGACTTAATTTAAGAGCACTTGAACTTACTGCAAAAATTGCTTCTAGCGGAACAAGTTTTGAACAATCGTTTGGAATTGGTGGCGCAAAAGTATTTGTTGGTATAACAACAGGATTTTAATGTAATATAACGAAATCCTAAATCAATTTTGATTTTGTTGTAAAATTTATCACAATAAACCCAAAAGGCTTGTCATATAAATAAAATAAGTCTTTTGGGTCTTTTTATTTTTTTTCAATTTAATGACATAAAAACTTTAAAATTATATAATCAGAGAAACTTTGTTATTTTTTTTGCAATTAAGAGAGAAGTTTTATATTTTAGTTGTGTAAGGATTTAAAAATGAACAAAATTCTTGAAAAACGCCAGTTGTCTCAAAATGTTTATTATATGAAATTTGAGGCATTAGACATTGCTAAAAATCGAAAAGCTGGACAGTTCCTTATTATTCAAGTTGATTCAGATTTAGGAGAACGAATTCCTTTAACTATTGCAGATGCAAATGCTGATGAAGGCTGGGTTGCGATTGCGTTTCAGCCGGTTGGTGCGTCTACATATAAACTTTCGCAGTTAAACGAAGGTGATTATTTGGCTGGCGTTTTGGGTCCGCTGGGAACACCGTCGGTAATTGAAAAATATGACAGACCGGTTGTTTGCGTTGGCGGAGGATTTGGAACGGCTCCTCTTTATCCGATAGTTCAGGCATTAAAAGCCGCTGGAAATAAAGTAATTCTTATTGAAGGTGCGCGTACAAAAGATTTGCTGATTTTTGTTGATGAAATGAAAGCGGTTTGCGATGAAGTTATAATTTGCACAGACGACGGTTCTGCTGGCGAAAAATGCGTTACTACAGTTCCGCTCGAAAGACTTTGCCAAAGCGACGTTCCTCCTGCAGAAGTTATTGCGATTGGTCCGCCAATTATGATGAAATTCTGTGCCCTTACCACAAAAAAATACAATATTAAAACAACAGTTTCTTTAAACACAATTATGATTGACGGAACTGGAATGTGCGGCGGTTGTCGTGTAAGCGTTGGTGGCGAAACAAAATTTGTTTGTGTTGACGGTCCGGATTTTGATGCACATCAAGTTGATTGGGATAATATGATGCTTAGAATGAAAAGTTTTAAAACTCAAGAAACAGAAGCTTTTCATAAATGCAAACTCGAAGCAAAAACAGTAAATTTGGATAAATAAGTTTAATTTTTGTGAAATTTTTGTAAATTTTGCGATTAAAAGACATTTTTTAGTTTAAGAAATCTAAAATCAAATCAAAATCTTGAACTTAAATTGTAAAAGTGGAGAAAACAATGTCAGATTATATTAGCGCAGAAAAATTAAAAGAAATCGGCTTAGAAGAATATAAAAAAATTGAAGAAAAACTTGCGTCGGGTTCGCTTACAAATAAAGACAGAATGGCAATTCCCCAGCAAGAAATGCCAAGCGGTGAACCTTTAGTTCGTGCACGTCAAATGACAGAAGTTGCGCTCGGTTATACAAAAGAACAGGCGATTGTAGAAGCAAATCGTTGTCTTCAGTGCAAAAACAAACCTTGCGTAAACGGTTGCCCGGTAAATGTTCAAATTCCAGAATTCATTGCTCAAATTGCAAAAGGCGAATTTAAAAAAGCGGTTGATATTATAAAACAGACAAATCTTCTGCCGGCAATCTGCGGACGTGTTTGTCCTCAGGAAAAGCAATGCCAGGGACAGTGTACAGTTGGTAAGGTTTTTAAATCTGCTGAAAAATCAGTTAGCATTGGTCGTTTGGAACGTTTTGTTGCTGATTATGAGCGCGATAATAATCTTGGAACTGTGCCAAACGTTGCTAAAGAAACTGGAAAAAAAGTTGCAGTTATTGGTTCGGGGCCTGCGGGACTTACTGTTGCTGCGGATTGCCGAAGAGCCGGACACGATGTAACTGTTTTTGAAGCATTCCAAAAGGCTGGTGGCGTTATGGTTTACGGAATTCCAGAATTTCGTCTTCCAAAAGAGATTGTTCAAAATGAAGTTGAAAATTTGCAGAAAATGGGCGTTAAGTTTGAATACAATTATTTGGTTGGCAGAACTTCCACAATTCAGCAATTTTTAACTGAAAAGGGATTTGATGCGGCTTTCGTTGGAACCGGTGCTGGACTTCCAAAATTCTTTGGTATTCCCGGCGAAAATTTAATTGGTGTTTTTTCAGCAAACGAATATTTAACACGCGCAAATTTAATGAAGGCTTATAAAAAAGGTCTTGCAGATACTCCGTATTATGAAGCAAATACAGTTGTTGTTTGTGGTGGCGGAAACGTTGCAATGGATGCAGCCCGTATGGCTTTGCGACTTGGTGCTCAAAAAGTTTACATTGTATATCGTCGTACAAGGGCAGAAATGCCGGCTCGTGGCGAAGAAATTGAACACGCTGGTGAAGAAGGCGTTGAATTTAAGTTCCTTGAAAATCCAGTGGAAATTCTAGGCAATGAAAATGGTCAGGTGCGAGGAATAAAAGTTCTTTCTTACGAGTTGGGCGAACCGGATGCCAGTGGACGTCGTTCCCCAGTGCCAATTCCAAACAGTGAACACGAAATTGCTTGCGATGCCGTGATTGTTGCTCTTGGAAACAATTCAAATCCGCTTATTCCAAAAACAACTCCAGAAATTGATGTTGATAAGCGCGGTCATATTGTAGTTGATGAAAATCAAGAAACTAGTATGACAAAAGTTTGGGCTGGTGGCGATATAGTTTTAGGTGCGGCAACCGTAATTTTAGCAATGGGCGAAGGTAGAAAAGCAGCCGCAAGCATTAACGAATATCTTTCAAAGTAATTTTTTTTGGAGCGAGTTTTGTTAGTTGACACTTAGCACGTCATTGCGAGAAGTGAGCGACGAAGCAATTTACTTTCAGTTATAAAATAAACCGCCATTTATTGCAGTTTTAGAAGGCTTTTCTGTGCTAACAGTTCGCTTCAAATAAACCCGCCTTGCGTGCTTCCGCTTTCGCTCCATCTCGGTACCCGAGACTAAAGGCACTCCAGTCGGGGCTAGGTTTTAATAAGTAAGTAGGGCTGTTCAATAATAATGAAAACCTGTGCTTGCACTTCGGCTTTGCTCAATATCCGCAACGTTGAAATCACCATATAGCGTTAAGGTCATTTCGACAGATGCTTGTTCAACAATCGGTTTTATTTTGTTTAAGAACCGTCATTTGAACTTGCAATGTTTTTTAAAATTTCACTTATTGCGTTTCGGAGTTTTCTTTCGCGTTCTGTTCCTTGCATTCCGCTTTTTTGTATAAAACCAATGTCGTAATATCCTAAGGCATTTCCTGCGCTATGGTAAACAAATCCTTCTTTATATGGACCGTTTTCTAAAACAATTTTTGGAACTAAACCAATTCCAATTCCTAAAGCAGCCAAAGCCATAACTGCTTCGTTTCCTTCTGTTTCAGCGGCAATAAATGGTTTTACATTCCGGCTTTTTATCCAGGAATCAAATCTAAGGCGAGCCAAACCTTCTTTTGGTAAAATAAGCGGCACTGAAGAAACAATGTCCTGCGGGCTTCCCTGAAGTTTTGTGTAAGGTCCTGAACTGCTGGCAGCAAAAACCAGCGGACTTTTTTTCATCGGAATACATTCAAGGTCGTAAGGTTTTGTTTGCGGAATGGCGGCAACTGCTAGTTGTGCACGACCTTCTCGAACAGCATTAAATGCAAGTGCCGGATCTCCAGTTTCTACAGAAAGATGCACCGCTGGATATTTTTCAGTCAACTTTTTTATAAAAGGCGGCATAATTGAATAACAGGCAGTAACGCTGGCAAAAACATTTAAAGTTCCGCTTAATTCATTTTTATCTTCTGAAAAGGAATCAAAGAGTTCATTTTTTTGAATCAGACAATTTTTTGCAAAATCAGAAAATTTTTTCCCATTATCAGTGAGCAAAACTTCGCGAGAATTTCGGTCAAAAAGTAAAATTCCAAGTTCATCTTCAAGTCGGCTTATCATTCGGCTTAATGCGGAAGGACTCATATTTAATTCTTTGGATGCTTTGGAAAACTTAAGACTTTTGCTTAAAATCAAAAACGCGTTTAATTCATAAAAATCCATAAATTCATTTTACAGCAATTTTTACTTTTTTTAAGTCGCTAAATGTTATATAA
>CAZDAY010000063.1:6991-8694 GCA_964503435.1 uncultured Treponema sp. | reverse complement strand
CTGCAACCTTGCTTCAAGTTTATAAAGTCTTCTGCTTGACTTAAAAACCGCCACTTTCCCGCAAGAATTTAGAAATCAAATTGTAAGCAACTGAGCCTTTGTTTGGAAGTGGAGGTAGAGAATTTTTCTTAAACCAGGCAGCGTCTTCAAGTTCATCTTCCTGAATTTTAATTTTACCGCCCAAATATTCAGCCTTAAACGCAAGCATAAGTTGGTCTGGAAAAGGCCATGACTGACTTCCCAAATATTCAATGTTTTGTATTTGAATTCCTGTTTCTTCCATAACTTCTCGCGCAACACATTCTTCTGCACTTTCTCCGGCTTCTACAAATCCTGCCACGCAAGAATAAATGCCCTTAGTGTGAGCCTTATTTTTTACAAGCAAAATTTCATCACCTTTAGAAACTAGAACAATAATTGCTGGTTCTAAACGCGGAAAAAGTTGTTTTCCACAAATTGCACATTTTTTTGCAGTAAAGAAATTATCGTCAATTAATTTTCCGCCACAAGATGGACAAAATCTGTAAGTTGCTCTAAGTTCAAGCAAGGAATGTGCTCTGCAAGCCAAAGAACTAATTTTTGAAGGAACAAAATTTTCCTTTTCAGATAAAGTTTTGCTGTCCCACATAAATTGTCGCAACGGAATTAAGAAAAATTCGCTTGGTAAACTTGCATCTTTTTCCAAAAAAAATGCTGTGTAATCAAGTTGAGTTTCGCTGAACCAGTCAGAAACAATCTGGTTTTCCAGAAATTTATTTAAATCGTTTGTACTTGGAAGATTTTTAATATCAAAAGTTTCGTTTTCGTCTTTGTTGCAAAGTAAAATTTGGTTTCCCATAAAAACAAAATGGAATTTGCAAAAATTTTCTTTAGGATTGCTAATAATCGACATATTTTTATTATATTCGAGTATTTTGAAAATGCAAAAAAAATTTGAACTTACAATAAAAAAATCTACTTCCAGCAAGAACCTTGACTTGAAAAACGGCTTTGAACTTCGTTTGTGCAGATTGTTTTTTAAGTCAGAACCTTGCAGTTTTATGCGATATCCGTGTCGCTATCTTTTGCAAGAAAAGTTTTGTTGAGTTTAGAAAATATGCTCCAAATAAAACATTGAAAATTTATAAATGATATGTTAAGTTTTAGTACATGAAAGTTGCAATATTTTTAGGTTCGAAATCAGATTGTGAAGTCATGAAAAAATCCGCTGATGTTTTAAAAGAATTCGGTGTTGATTATAAGGCCTACATAATTTCCGCTCATCGTGCAGGCGATTTATTAGTAAAAACAATCCGCAAAGTTGAAGAAGAAGGTGCTAAAGTTATTATTGCAGGTGCCGGTTTAAGTGCCGCTCTTCCTGGCGTAATTGCAAGCAGAACTGTGCTTCCGGTAATTGGAGTTCCGCTTGAATGTATTACGCCTGGAAAATCTAACGGACTTGCTGGGCTTGATGCTTTGCTTTCGATTGTTCAAATGCCACCACAAATTCCAGTTGCAACAGTTGGCATAAATAATGCAAAAAATGCCGCGTATTTGGCAATGCAAATTCTTGCGGTAAATGACAGTGAATTAAAAAATAAACTTTTAGATTTTAGGGCAAAATTAACAGCCCAGGCAGAAGATTCTTGTACAAACGGAGATGCGCTTTAAAAGAATTTTCGCTCGCCCAGAAGATTTGCGCTTAAGCAGCGAATTTTTCTGTG
>CAZDAY010000063.1:0-6891 GCA_964503435.1 uncultured Treponema sp. | reverse complement strand
TTTTCTGTGCAAACCGAAGATTTTCTGGCGAACAGAGAATTTTCTGTGCAAACAAGAAAATCTTCCGGCAAACAAAAAATCCTCTGGAAAAAAAACATAAGGAGAAATTAAAATGGCTCAAACAATCAATTACAAAGAAGCTGGCGTTGATGTAAACGAAGGTTATAAAGCAGTAGATAATTATAAAAAGCAAAGCGAACGTGCCCGAATTCCCGGTCAGCTTACAGAACTTGGTGCGTTCAACGGAATGTTTGCAGTTCCAAAAGGTTTAAAAAATCCAGTAATGGTAAGCGGAACTGACGGTGTTGGAACTAAACTCGACATTGCTTTTCAAATGAAAAAATACGATACAGTCGGAATTGACTGCGTTGCTATGAGCGTAAATGACATTTTGTGTTCTGGCGTAAAAACAAATTTCTTTCTTGATTACATTGCGTGTGGCAAACTTGATTCAAAAATTGCTGGCGAACTTGTAAAAGGCGTTACTGATGGTTGTCTTGATTCTGGTTGTGCATTGCTTGGTGGCGAAACTGCGGAAATGCCAGGATTCTACGACGATGGAAAATATGATTTGGCTGGATTTGGAGTTGGCGTGGCTGACAAAAGTCAAATTATTGACGGCAAAAAAATTAAAGAAGGCGATATTTTAATCGGACTTTCTTCAACAGGACCACATTCAAACGGTTATTCTTTGATTCGCCGTTTAGTTTCTGATTTTAACGAAGAAATTGAAATTGACGGTAAAAAACAAAAAATTGGTAACGCTTTGCTAACTCCAACGCGCATTTATGTAAAACCAGTTATGGAAGTTCTAAAAAAATTTCCAGGTTCAGTTCATGGAATGGTTCACGTAACCGGCGGTGGTTTTTACGAAAATGTGCCACGAATGTATCAAAAAGCGGCGGCTGGCAAAAAGCAACTTTGTTCGGTTATTAAAAAAGGCAGTTGGCAAGTTCCACAAATTTTTGACGAACTTATAAAACGTGGCGCTGATCCAAAAAATGTTTACAGCACATTTAACATGGGAATTGGATTTATTCTTGCGGTTAGCAAAAAAGATGCTGCTTCTATTTTAAAAACTTTTAATTCAAATGCAAAAAAATATTCAAAAAAAGATATTCCAGATATGAAAGCGTACGAAATTGGCTATGTTTCGCATACTGAAAAAGAAATTAAAGGTGAATTTAAGGGCAATAAGGAACTTACAAAATTTGTAGATTAAATTTTTAATTTAGAGCGAATTTTTCTTCTTCGACTTTGCACAACATTGTTATTATCGGACTTAATGAACGCTAAAACAGTAAAGCCTAGCCCGCGCTGGAAAGGTGTGCCTGCCGAATGGCAGGCACATTGCAAAGCAATGAGCGGCTAGCGAACCTTGTAAGCACGGTAAACGCAAAAGATATGCTCCAAAATAAAAAAGAAAATCCTAAATTTAAATAATACGCTGATAATAGACACAATTTTTGTTTTGTTGCAAAATGTCTGCATGCAAATAGAATTAAGAAATCTAAAAAAAACATATATTTCTCAAGAAACGCAAATAAACGCAGTTGACAATATAAGTTTAGAAATTCCGGAAAATAAAATCTTTGGAATTATTGGTAAAAGTGGCGCTGGAAAATCTTCGCTTGTCCGTTTAATCAGTTTGCTGGAAAAACCTGATTCTGGTGAAATTTATTACGACAATAATCGCGTGGATAATTTGCAAAAAAACGATTTAATTTTGCAGCGCAGAAGAATTGGAATGATTTTTCAAAATTTCAATCTCTTAAGTTCACGAAATGCTGAAAAAAATATTGCTTATCCTCTGGAAATTTGCGGAACTCCAAAATCACAAATTAAAACGCGTGTTCAAGAAATGTTAAAACTTGTTGGACTCGAAGGCAGAGGTTCTTCTCCAATCAGCACTCTTTCTGGCGGACAAAAACAGCGTATTGCCATTGCTCGTGCGCTTTCTACAAATCCGGACATTCTTTTTTGTGATGAAGCAACAAGTGCCTTAGATCCGCAGACAACTCATTCAATTCTTGACCTTATCCGCGAAATTCAGCAGAAAATGAATCTTACGGTTGTAATGATTACGCATCAAATGGAAGTTGTTCGTGATGCTTGCGATTTAGTTGCGGTTATTGATTCCGGAAAACTTGTTGAGCAAGGTTCTGTCAGTGAAATTTTTTCTAAACCAAAATCATCAGTTACAAAAGAATTTTTGTCGCACATTCAAAATTCTGATGAACAAAAAGACGAACAAAAAGACGAACAGAAAGACGAACAAAAAGATGAACAGAAATCGGCACAAATTCAAAATCAAAATCAAAATCAAATTTCGGAGCAAAATTCCGCAGAAAGTCCAAAATCAGAAGATGAAATGCTTCTTTGGT
Organism: uncultured Treponema sp.; assembly: GCA_964503435.1. Classification (GTDB taxonomy): domain Bacteria; phylum Spirochaetota; class Spirochaetia; order Treponematales; family Treponemataceae; genus Treponema_D. Next base: position 4,507 of record CAZDAY010000063.1, on the reverse strand, counting down.
CAAATAAAACTGGAAAATACATTCTTCGCTTTGTTGGCGAAAGTACGGGCAAACCGGTTTTAAGTTCTATGCTGAAAAAATTTAATGTTGAAGTTAATTTGCTTGGCGGCGGAATTCAGCATCTTAAAGACAAAAATATTGGAACAATGAAAGTTGATTTTTCTGGCGAACAAAATGAAATTGAAAAGGCACTTTTTTATTTGCAGGAAAATAACGTAATTGCCGAAAAAATTTAAAAACAGGAAATTAAAATGCTACAAATTTTAAATTTAATTGCTTCGTCAACATTGCAAACTTTAATTATGGTCTTCTTTTCCACAATTTTTGCAATTATCATTGGGTTTCCACTGGGAGTTCTTTTGAGCATTACAAATCAAAATGGAATTATGCCTAAAAAACTTTTTAACCAAATTTTGGGCAGAATAATTGATGTTTTTCGTTCATTTCCGTTTGTAATTTTAATGATTGTTTTGCTTCCGTTTACTCGATTTGTTTTAGGAACAGCGATTGGAACTGCGGCGACAATTATTCCGTTGAGCATTGCTGCGGCTCCATTTGTTGCCCGCGTTACAGAAACTGCACTTAACGAAGTTGACTCTGGCGTTATTCAGGCGGCAAGGGCTATGGGTTCAACAAACTGGCAGATTATTTACAAAGTTTTAATTCCAGAAAGTTTGCCTTCTGTGGTTTCGGGCATTACCTTAACAATTATAAATTTGATTGGTTATTCGGCAATGGCTGGAACTTTGGGCGGCGGTGGACTTGGTGATTTGGCAATTCGTTACGGTTACCAAAGATTTAGAACTGACGTAATGATTTTGTCGGTTGTAGTAATAATTCTGCTGGTCGCTCTTATTCAGGCTTCGGGTTCAAAAATAAGTGAATCAATTCAAAAGCGGCGCTGATTTTTGTTATAGTTTTTATTTTGGAGCAAATTTAAATGGTTTACCGTGCTTTCGAGGTTCGCTAGCCGCTCATTGCTTTGCAATGTGCCTGCCGTTCGGCAGTCCCACCTCTACAGCGCGGGCTAGGCTTTACTGTTCTAGCGTTCATAAAGTCCAATAATGAAACAATACCTGTTATTCATGTGCACCCACAATGACAATCCAAATCCATTAAAAAAAAAAATTTAATTCATATTGACTAAATTTTTTAAGTGTTGTATAACAAAATCATACTAAATCACTAGGAAATAAGGAGATTTTATCGCTTATGAAAAAAATTATTACACTTTTTGCAGCAGGACTTATCGCTACAGGTTTATTCGCACAAAACTTAACAACTTTAAAAGTTGGTGCAACTCCAGAACCTCACGCAGAAATTTTGAATCTTGTAAAAGAGCCTTTAAAAGCACAAGGAATTGACCTTCAAATTGTAGAATTTACTGATTATGTTACTCCAAACGAAGCAGTTGAATCAGGCGATATTGATGCAAACTATTTTCAGCATCTTCCGTATCTTGAATCATTCAACAAAGAAAAAGGAACACATCTTGTAAATGCTGGCGGAATTCACATTGAACCAATGGCAATTTATTCTAAAAAAATTACAGATTTGAATCAGTTAAAGAAAAAAGCGACAGTTGCAATTCCAAACGATCCTACAAACGAAGGACGTGCGCTTTTGATTTTAGAGTCGGCTGGGCTCATTACATTGCGAAAAGAAGCCGGAATTACTGCCACTCCTGTTGATATTTCAAAAAATCCGCTTAAATTAAAATTTGTTGAAGTTGAAGCAGCGTCGCTTCCTCGTGTTATTTCTGATGTAACAATCGCAGTTATAAATGGAAACTATGCAATTCCTGCCGGACTTAAAGCGTCTACAGATGGTCTTTTTATTGAAGGTGCATCTTCGCCTTACGTAAATGTAATTGCCGTAAAATCTGGCCGCGAAAATGATGCAAGTATTAAAGCTTTAGTAAATGCTTTGCAATCTGATACAGTAAAAAACTGGGTTAGCCAGAAATATCCGAATGGTGAAGTTGTAACTGTTTTCTAATTTTTTAATTTGGAGCGAATTTTTATGCTTCGACCCGCTTTTCAGGGTTCCGTTCGCTCCGCTACCTCCATTGCTCTGCAACTCGCTAAGGCTCGCCCTTACAATCGGGGCTATATCTTCTGTATGAAAATGAAACTTCAGCAAAAGATGAAACACGGTACTTTCGAGAGTTGCAGGTTAAGCAATAAACTTCCGCTTAGCACATATAACACAAAGCAAAAAAGACCCTTATAAGAGCCTGACAAAATAAAACAAAAATATTAAAATCAGTTTTAAAATCAATTCTAAAATCTGGATTGGAGAAAAAAATGAATATTGCTGTTTTAGTTAGCGGTGGCGGAACAAATCTTCAGGCTTTAATCGACTTTGAAAAGTCAAATTCAAACTGCCCTTATAAAATTGTTCTTGTTGTTTCAAATACAAAAAATGCTTATGCACTCGAAAGAGCAAAAAATGCGAACATTCCAAGTGAAATTTGCAGCCCTTTTAGTGTTTTGGGAAAGGAAAAAGCACAAGTTCTTGACCGCGACACAAAAAGAATTGCTGTTAGCGATGCAATTTTAAAACTTTGCAAGGAATATCAAGTTCAGGCGATTGTTTTAGCAGGATATTTGTCTGTTTTAGGCGGAAAAATCCTCGACGTTTACGAAAATAAAATCATAAATTTGCATCCAGCATTACTTCCAAAATTTGGTGGAGTAGGAATGTGGGGAAATAATGTTCACCAAGCGGTTTTATCTAGTGGCGAAAAGGAAAGCGGTTGTACAGTTCATTTAGTTGATTCTGGTTGCGACACAGGAAAAATTCTTGTTCAAAAAAAAGTTCCAGTTCTGCCAAATGACACGCCAGAATCTTTGTATAAACGGATTGCCCCCAAAGAACACGAAGCAATTATTGAAGGCGTTTGTCTCTTAGCACAAGGCAAAATTTAATTCAGTGCCACTTAGCACAGTTGAGTGGCGGTTTTGTCAGTTAAGCGACGCTTTTCTACGAGAATTTCCAGTTTTCGAAAGCAAGTGTCAGTCCGCAAACAAAAACGCCTGCTTGTGCTAACTGAATGTTCTCTGGGTTCAGAATATGACGCTTGTGCTAAGCGTCAGGTCGCAAATAAAATTGCGAGTCCGCAAACAAAATCACTCGCGAGACATTACATAACTTGACTTAGGAATCGCCGTAATTTCCACGCGACGATTTTGTGCTCTGCCTTCCGGTGTAGAATTGTCTGCAATAGGACGAGTGCCACCGTATCCGCGGTAAGTGAAAATATCTTCGTTCACGCCATATTCAATAAGTAAACTTATAATTGTCTGGGCACGCTCAATACTTAACTGCATTTGCCCTGTCGGTTTGTTTACATCCGCAGTATGACCTTCAACTAAAATTGTAAATTCTCCAGCCGACGTAAGATTTATAAGTGATTTTGCAATTTCTTCAATTCGAGGCCGCTCTTCTGGCAAAAGTTCCGCACTGTCCGCAATAAAATTTAAATTTTGCATTGTGATTGAAATTCCAGACGGACCTTCTTTTATAAGCGTATTAGGGATTTTGTTTTCATAAAAATATTTTTGCAGATTTTGATAAGCCAGAAAATAATTTTTGTTTCTGTTAGGAACGCTCACTTTGTGCATTAAATTTTCTTCATCAAGAAGAATTACAACTTTTCCCTGTTTCAGCAAATCTAAATTTTCCTTAACTGAAGTGATTTTTAAATAATCATTAAATGAAATAATTGGATCAACACGATTTATTCCGAAAACTTCTTTTGCCGTAATCCAAAGCGGATCTTTTCCAACACGCTCAGCATAATTTTCAAGAATTTTACTCGATGAATAATAAACAATTCCCTGCGAGCGCGCAATTTCTGGCTCAACCATATTTTTTTCGTAAATTAAATCCATATTTTCATTCCAGATTTTTGGAAAAAGACAAGGTTCAACCGCACTTTCAACAAATTCTCCGTGAACCGGAAGTTTTCCGCGAGCATCAATTACAATTCCCGTGTAAATTCGAGAAGCGACAGTTTTAATCGGAATGAATTGCGTGTAAGTGGAACGATGTTTTACCAAAAGCGCCCCAATTTCTTTTAAATCCAAAATATGATTTGTTAAAAGTTTCTTTCCACCTTCTGCAAAAAATGCCGGCTTTTCCTGACTCGAATCAATAATTTTTGTCATTTGTTCCAGCGTTAAAGTTCCGCTCAAAATTAAATCGCTCAAAGAGTAAGTATCGTCAACGTAAATTGAAAGCAACGGATCTTTTATTAAAACCGGCAGTTCCGTTTGGATTTTGTTAACCGAAGTGGCACGTCCACTTGGCATAGGAATTTTTGATTTTAAAACATCCAAACTCAAGTCAGAAGAAAAACTGTATTTTGTCCAGTTGACTGTGCTGATTGAAGTGATAATTGCGTTTTCCTGTTCAGCGTGTGCATTTTGATTTGCTAGAAGTTTTGCATTAAGATTTGCATCTGCATCTGCTGTTGCATAAAAATTTTCGCCCTGATTAAAAT
>CAZDAY010000062.1:0-8775 GCA_964503435.1 uncultured Treponema sp. | reverse complement strand
CATTATAATAGAAGAGTTATGAAAGGAATTATTACTGTTGTTGGCGGTGACAAGGTTGGAATCATCGCGAAAGTTTCTAATTTTTTGGCTCAACATTCAATCAATATTATTGATATTACGCAAACTATTTTAAGTGGCAATTTTGTAATGATGATGATGGTTGATTTTGAAAATGCGAATCTTGATATTGACCAGGCGAGAACTGCACTTACGGCTGAAGGTAAAAATCTGGGTGTAGAAGTTAATCTTATGGCTGAAACTGTTTTTAGTGCAATGCATCGCATTTAAATTTATCGTTAAATTATTGAAATTATCGTATTAAAATTTATGGTAAAAAAATCAAAACTTCGCTTAAAATACGATTCTCCGGTTACGCTAACCTTTGTTTTGCTGAGCACTTTAATTTTAGTTTTGGACAGTTTTCTTCTGAAGGGATTTTTGACTACGAATATTTTTATTTGTCATGGTTCTAAGGCTGTGGGAAATATTGGGGCGTTTGATTACAAAAATCTTTTGGATTATTTGAGATTGTTTTCGCACACTTTAGGAAGTTTTGGCTGGCAATCTCTTTTGACAAATTCAACTTTTATTCTTTTGCTTGGTCCCACTTTAGAAGAACGCTATGGAAGCCCGATTTTACTTTTGATGATTGTAATTACATCTTTGGTGAGTGGCGTTTTAAATGCATGCCTTGTTCCATTTTTTACGAGCGGTTCACAAAGTATTGTTTTTATGATGATTTGTCTTGCGGCAATTACCGCTTTTGCAAAAAAAGAAATTCCTCTTTCCTGGATAATTGTTTTTATTCTTTATTTGGCTTTAAAACTTAGCACTTCTTATTCGGAGCAAAAAAATTCTTCTGCTGCTCAAAAAATTGATTTTATAAATTTTCTTACATTAAATTTAAATACGTTTACAAGTCTGGCTTCTGGAATTGTTGGTTCTCTTTTTGGATTTTTGGTTTCGCCGAAAAAACGCAATTCTGCTGAAAAGTCTAAAAATTCTTCTAAGGATGAAAAAACGTTTTATAAAGATGAAAAAACATTTTCTTCTTCACAAGACAAAACTCAAAAATTTGATTCTAAACCAAAAAAATCTTCTAATTCTGATGAAACGATTATTGGAAGCATTGAACTTTAATTGTCTTATGTAAAACCGCCAGTTTTTTGATAACTGACGGTTTTTTGTGCTAACTGCCGGTTCTTTGTGCTAACCGCCAGCAGATTGATTCGCAATAGCAGTAAACTGAAAACTTGCACTACATCAATCAGCAAATCTTTTTCACGCATTTTTGATTCAAAGCAAGGGCGGTTAGTACAGAAGACGTGCTCCAAAAATAAAAAAAGAAAATCTGTATAAAATCTGAAAATTTTGATATACTTAAAAAAATATGAAAAATTCGAAGGTTAAAAATTTTGGCATTTTGACTGGCGGTGGAGATGCTCCGGGTTTGAATGCGGCAATTAGGGCGGTTTGCAGGGCAGCGAAAACTCAATACGGAATGAATGCGATTGGAATTCGAAATGGCTATCGTGGTCTTATTCAAGGTGATATGTTTCCTTTGGGAACTGATTCTTTGACTGGGCTTTTGACTGTGGGCGGTACGATTTTGGGAACTTCTCGCGAAAAACCTTTTAAAAATCCTGTGGCTGATGAAAAAACCGGACTTTTGCCAATAGATGCGATTAAAGAAAATATTAAGAAGTGGAATCTTGACGCTGTGGTTTGCATTGGCGGAAATGGCACAAATTCTACTGCGGCACTTTTGCAACGTGCGGGCGTTAATGTTGTGGGACTGCCTAAAACGATTGACAACGATATTGTTCACACTGATATGACTTTTGGATTTCATACGGCACTTGATGTTGCAACTGACGCAATCGATCGGATTCATACCACGGCTCACTCTCATTCTCGAATTATGATTGTGGAAGTTATGGGGCACAAGGCTGGCTGGCTTGGTTTGTACGCTGGAATTGCTGGCGGTGGAGATGTTATTTTGATTCCAGAAATTCCTTATGATAAAAATCAGGTTGCTAAAAAAATTCTTGAACGTAAAAATGCTGGCAAAAATTTTTCTATTGTGATTGTGGCTGAAGGTGCGAAAAGTCTGGAAGAAGCGAAACTTGACAAAAAGGCCTTTAAGAAACTTCGTAAGGAAATGCCTTACAGCATTGGTTATAGAGTTGCTCACGAACTTGAAGAAATTACTGGTTTGGAATCGCGAGTTACGGTTTTGGGATATTTGCAACGAGGAGGCACGCCTTCTTCTTACGACAGATTGCTGGCGAGTCAGTTTGGAACTGAAGCGGCTCATTTTCTTGCTCGTGGTGATTTTGGGAAACTGATTGCAATCCAGAATGGTAAAATGGTGGGCGTTCCACTTGATGAAATTGCCGGTAAGGTTAAATACATTCCAGAGGACTGCGAACTTGTTGAATGTGCGCGGGAACTTGGTACTTCGTTTGGAGACTGATTTTTTTTGACTAGCGGTTTGATTTGTAAACTAGCACTTAGGTGGGCTTACACTTGTGTTGTCATTCCGAACTTGATTCGGAATCTATTGGCGGTTTAATTTGTAAACTGGCACTTCACTGTGAAACTGGCGTTTTGTCGCGAAAAACTGTTAGCAGATTGCTTCGTACCTCGTAATAACGTGCTAATTTATGTGCTAAGACTTATTAAAAAATTTAAAAACTGGGGAAGAAATTGAATTTAAATTCTAGCAAAAACGCTGAACAAAATAATTTCAAATGCCACTTCTGTGCAAAATGCGATGGCAAAGCTTGCACTGGTGAAATGCCTGGAATGGGCGGTCCTAAAGAAAGCATAAATTTTTTGAACAACTGTGCTGACTGGGAAAAAATTCCTTTTGGACCTTTTAAAATTAAAGAAAATTTTAATGTTCAAGAATTACGTAAAAAAATTGCTCTTGCGCCAATCACTGGGGCAACAGAAAATATCGGCTGGCAAAACGAAAAAGAATATTATTTTAAAATGACTCAGGCGTGCGAAAATGCTGGCATAGAAATTTCATTGGGCGATGGAACTCCAGACACTAAATTACTTTGGGGAATCGAAGCAGTAAAATCTTTGCAAAAAACAAATCCGCAAAAAAAAGTTGCAGTTTTTATAAAACCTTATCCGCAAGAAAAATTTTTTGAGCGAATTGAATGGGCTCTTCCTGTGGCAAAAATTATTGGCGTGGACATTGACAGTTATAACATTGTAACGATGCGCAATTTAGTTCATCTTGAAAAAAAAGATGCTGGTAAACTTTTGGAAATCAAAAATCATCTTGCTGCAAAAAAAATTCCATTTGCCATAAAAGGCGTTTTTACAAATGAGGATTTGGAACTTGTAAAAAAAGTTTCGCCTAACATAATTTACATTTCGAATCACGGAGGACGCGTTGAAACTGAACATGGAAGCACGGCGCGTTTTCTTGAAAAAAATGCAGGTGAATTAAAAAACTATTGCAAAGAACTTTGGATTGACGGGGGTATACGAAATATTAAGGATGTAAAAAAAGCGTTAAGTTATGGCACAGATAAAATTCTTTTGGGCAGACCGTTTATAAGCGCTTTATGTTTAAAAAAAGATTTTGAAATTTTGCTTTCAGAATTTTTTAACGGAGCACAAGAATAACAGTGATGTAATAAACTACGCAATGATAGGTTCTGTGTGAAAACACAAAAATAAAAGCTACTGTGCAGAGTTTCTAAAACCTGAACATAAAATTTATAAAACCGGAGAATTAAAATGAAAGAAAAAATTGAAAACAGCGAAACTAAAATTATTGCTTCAAAAAACCGTCAGTCTTTAAATTACAAAATTGCTATGACAGGAATTTTTGGTGCACTAAGTATAATTCTGGCACTTACTCCCATAGGGTATGTTCAAATAGGAGCGTTGGCGATTACAATAATGCACATTCCAACAATTCTTGCAACTTTAACCGCCGGTTTAGTTCCGGGACTTTTTACCGGTTTAATTTTTGGAATTTCAAGTTTAGTAAAAGCGGCAACTTCCGGAAATGCAAGTAATATTTTTTTTGTAAATCCTTTGGTTTCTGTTTTACCTCGCGTTATTTTTCCGATTGCAGTTTGGGGATTTTTTAAACTTTTGAATTTAATTCCCCGTATGCCAAAAACTGTAAGTGGCGGAATTGCGGCGGCAGCTGGAACTTTGGTTCACACTTTGCTGGTTTTAGGCGCATTGGTTATTTTTTATGGAAAAGATTTGGGATTAAAATCCGGAGAAATGCTTAGCGGATTTTTTGCATTTGTAGCGGCAACTCTTGCAACAAACGGATTGTGGGAAGTTGTTTCTGCAAGTGTTTTAAGCGTAATTGTTTTGGGCGCAATTTACGGAATAAATTCTCGCAAATCAAAAATTTCTAAACTCGAAGATTCTGACGCTGGTGATTCTGATTCTTCTGACGCTTAGCACAAAAAAATTTTTCTACATAATCCTCGTCGCTTTCTTCCTCTCAATTCGCTTTGTTCCTCTCAATTAAACACCAACTGCCAGCCGCTAGAACTTGACTGCCACTTTCTTGCAGAAAAGCCTAGCCCGTGCTGTAGGGGCGTGCCGCAGGCACGTTGCAAAGCAATGGAGGCAACAGCCGGAACCCCGAAAGTGCGGTCGAAGCCAAAAAACACGCTCCAAAAATCCTAAAAAAATGGCAAATCAAAGTAAAATCTGCTAAAATTAACTCAAATGAAAATTATGATTATTGGCGCGGGTTTTACTGGAACTCAACTTGCTAAACGGCTCGTTAACGAAAAGAACGATGTTATTTTAATTGACAACAATCCTGACGTGGCGCATAGGGCAGAAGGAATTTTGGATTGCACAGTTCAAGTTCTTGACGGAAATAATCTGCAAAATCTCGAAGAACTTGGAATTGCAAAAATGGACGCTCTGGTTGTTTTAACTGACAACGATGAAACAAATATTGTAACTTGTTCTTTGGTTGATGCGGTTTATCCTGACTTGCTGAAAATTGCCCGCGTTAGAAATTACGCTTATTACATAAATTCAAAAGAAGTTTCCAAACACAAATCTGATGAAAATGGTTTTTCTCAGAACTCCCGGCCGCTTTACGGAATTGATTATATGGTTCACCCGGACGTTGAAGCAGCGCAGGCGATTGTAAAGGCAGTTGAACATGGCGCAATAAGTGACGTTTTGACTTTTGGTGATAATGATTTTGAACTGACCGCTCTTGAAATTCAAAAAGGCAGCAAAATGGACGGTTTGGCGCTAAAAAATATCCGTCATTTTACAAGCAGCAAATTTATTGTGGTTTATCTGGACAACGATGAAGGTTCTTCAATTCCATCTGGCGAAACTATAATCAAATCTGGCGACAGAGTTGGCGTTCTGGCTAGCAAAGAAAATATTAAGGAACTTTTGGCTCTTTGCGGCACAAAACTTGATTCCATCAGAAAAATTGCTTTGGTTGGCGCTGGAAAAATTGGAACTTTGGTTGCAGATTATATTATGTCAACAAGGCAAACTTCTTTTTTTAAGAAAATTTTCAGTGGAGCAAAAAATCTGGGCAAGGACTTTGTGATTATTGACAGCGACAAGGCACTTTGTAAACTTGCAAAGGAACGTTATCCGCAAGCAGAAGTTTTTCACGGAGATGCAACTGACGAAAATTTTATCCGCGAAGAAGGAATTGAAAATTTTAACCTTGTAATTTGTGCAACTCACAATCACGAAATGAATATGGTAATTTCTGCTTACTTAGAATCGCTTGGAGTTGAAAAAACTATTGCTTTGGTTGCTCATTCTGATTTTGCCGACATTTCACGAAAACTGGGAATTGACGTGCCTATTCCTTTGCGAGACACTTTGGTTGACAGCATTATGAGTCATTTGCACGGAAAAAGCGTTACTGGAATTCATACTTTGGGAAACGGTGAATTTGAAATTGTTGAATGTGATTTGAGTTCATCAAGTAAATTTGCTGGAAAACCTTTAAAAGATATTTCTTCGCCAGGCGAGTTTTTGATTTTGCTTGTAAAAAAGCCCGGAAGTGAAAAATATGAAATTCCTGCTGGCAACACAGTTCTTTCAGAAAATGATCATTTGGTTTTAGTTCAGCGTTCTGGAAATAAAAAAATGCTGGAAAAATTAAGCGGAATAAAATAAATGATTTACATAGTTTTTAAAATTGTTTTTTTAATTTTAGCGATTGTGGGAACAAGTTTTATAATTCCCATTTTAACTGCAATTTTTTGCAATGAATATTCGGTGATTTTGCCATTTTTAATTCCCATGCTTTGCAGTTGGGCGCTTGGTGCAGTTTTTTTGTTCACCGGGAAAAAACATTCAACGCGACTTAGCACCAGGGCAGGTTTTGTTGTGGTTGCGCTTGCCTGGACATTTACAAGCATTTTTGGTTCTCTTCCATATATTTTTTCTGGCGCAATTCCAAACATAACTGACGCATTTTTTGAAAGCATTTCTGGATTTACAACAACTGGCGCTACAATTTTAAAAGACATTGAATCCCTTCCTAAAAGCATAAGTCTTTGGCGATGTCAAACGCAATGGCTGGGCGGAATGGGAATTGTGGCTTTAACCGTTGCTCTTTTTCCAATTCTTGGCGTTGGCGGATTTCAGTTAATAAAGGCAGAAACAACTGGCCCTGAAAAAGGAAAATTTACTCCAAAAATCACAACAACAGCAAAACTTTTGTGGTTTTTCTATTTGGGAATGACGGTTTTAGAAACAATACTTTTAAAAATTGCCGGAATGGATTTTGTTGACGCATTAAGTCATTCATTTTCAACTTTAGGAAACGGCGGATTTTCTACAAAAAATCAAAGCATAGCTTTTTACAATTCAATGGCAATCGAGATAATCATAACAATTTTTATGTTTCTGGCTTCTGTAAATTTTACGCTTTACTATTATCTTTTTTCAAGAAAATTCAGAGAAATCAAAAACAATTCTGAACTAAAATCATTTTTGCTGATTTGTTTAAGCGCAATTTTTTTAATCAGTCTAATAGAACTTCCGCAATACAAAGGATTTTTTAAATCACTTAGATACGGAGCATTTGAAGTCATTTCGATTATAAGCACCAGCGGATTTGCAACTGCCGATTACTCAAAATGGAAACCAGCGGCACAGTTAATAATTTTTGTTTTATTTTTGATTGGCGGATGTTCTGGTTCAACTTCGGGCGGCGTAAAAGTCATAAGATGGACAATTCTTGCAAAACAATTAAAAAATGAAATTTTAAGAATGCTTCATCCACATGGCGTTTACACAATTCGATTGAACAAGCAGGTAGGAAGAAAAGATGTGGTTTATTCAGTTGCAGCGTTTTTGTTCATTTACGTTTTAATAATTTTTGCCACAAGTTTTTTTACAAGTCTGTTTGGGCTGGACATTTTTACTTCTTTAAGCGGAGCCATTTCAATGTTGGGAAACGTGGGACCAGCTTTTAATCTTCTGGGACCAAGTGAAAACTTTTCATGGCTTCCTGGCGCAATAAAATGGTGGTACAGTGCAGTAATGCTCGCCGGACGTTTGGAAATTTACACAATTTTTATTTATCTGTTCCCAAGTTTTTGGAAATAGTTTTTTTTGGAGCACATCTTGCATAACCACTCCAGCTTTGCGTGGCTCCGCTTTCGCTACGTTAGCACTTCGTGCTAATTGCTGCGCAACCACTACAATCTGGGCTAGGTTTTACTGCAAGAAAGTTTACACTTATTACCTTGATGGCATCTTATGTTAACTGGCATTCTAATCTGCTGGCGGTTTGCCAGCAGATTGTTTTTTCTGTGCTAGTTGCCGTCTGCAAAGTAAACTGCACATTTATACGTTGTGCTACCTAAACTAACTGTAAATTCAGTTTCCTTTGCTGTAAAAGCATCGCAATATAAAATTATACCGGCACCTTGAATTGCGTATTGATTATCTAAAGAACATGCTGTTACTGCAGAAAGAAATGTTACATACAAACCGGCCTTTTCTGCAAAACCTGGTTTTTGAATGTTAACTAAACTGCCTTTTCCATCAACTGCGTAAAATTTGAATTTATTTGAAAGAGTGCCACCTCCCACTCCATCTCCTGCCCATTCCAAAGTGCTCCAGTCTATACCTAAACTAGAACTTTCGCCTGTTCCGCTACCTGTGCTGCCAGAACTAGAAGATTTTATCAAATAAACGTGGTCAACATAAATTTTTTGTACAACCGTAGAAATAAATCCGATTTTTGTTAAAGCGTCTGCTGAACCTAAATCAATTTCAACTGTACACCATTCATAAGTACCAGCAGAAGAAACGTTTTGTGAAAAGTCTGTTTCAGGGTTTACTGGTTTTATGCTGAAATTCTGACTAGCATAAACACTCATACAGAGTTTTGTGCCTTCCTCATAATTATATTTTGAAGTATTCCAGCCACCGCAAGCATTTGTTCCATTTAACGAACTGAAATTTATTTGTTTTACAGTTTTTCCATCAGCAAGAGTATAATCTGAAGAAGCCCAGCCGCCATTCCAGTTTTCGAAACCAGTTATTGGATTATTTGCAGTTTTGCTTGAATCAAAAACAATTACGGCATCTTCTGGAATAGTTTTTGCTGGTGTTGAACTTGGAGCATTTAAATCTTCAATTATGCCGCTTCTGTCTGTATAACCTGCATTTTTTTGCCAAACACGAACATAATCAACTTCCATTGTGCTGCTTTCAAAATCCGCTGGAACAGTTCCGCCCAAATTTCCGCCAACCGCAAGATTTAAAATA
>CAZDAY010000061.1:0-8868 GCA_964503435.1 uncultured Treponema sp. | reverse complement strand
ATTCTATATATTATAAAGAATTACAAGATTTTATTAAAATATTTAAACTTATTAAAGATTATTAAAAAATATCAAAAAATGGTTTTAAAAGTAACCTTTTAAGTAACCCTAAAACTTTGTCTTTTTGAACTTGTAAACTTTATCAAGTACATAAACAACTTCACAAATAACTTCGTGCAATATAAAAACATCATTTTTAATAAAAAGATTTTCTGCAAAATCAGCCATTTCTTGATTATCATTTAGAATAAGGCGTAAACAAATATTTGTATCAGCGTAAATCATATTTTTCTTTTACCGCCTTGTTCCAAGCCTCAGATTCTTTTTCAATCAATTTAGGATTTGCATATTTTGAAAGACTGCCTCTTAATGCTTTTATATTGGCTTGTTTTTGTTCATCATCTGTATTTAATACTGTGATTAGTAATTTTTGATTTTTTTCAAACTTGTAATTTTCTAAAGTTTGAATTGAATTTCCATTGTAATACGCCTGTAAGGTTTTCATTTTTTTACCTCCTTTTCTTCAAGTCGGTTATTTTGCCCCGAAATTGTTGCAAAAATATATCTAAATAATTAGTTTTTTATTGGTACTACTGCAAGAGTTTTTCCAAGTGGTGCAAGAATTTTTAAAATCGTGTCTAAGCGTGGGTTTGTTTTTCCTTTTTCCATTCGTGCAATAATTGGTTGTTTTACTCCGCTAAGTTCTTCAAGTTGTTTTTGACTTATTTTTTTTTGTTCTCTTGCTTCAATAAGTTCTCCAAGAATTGCAACTTTTAAATCTGATTCTTTTAATTCTTCAGGTGTAAAAATTTCTTTGCGAAAATCTTGCCATTCTGTACCGAGTGCGTTATTTTTTTCGTTCATTCTATCCCCCTTGCAATTAAATCGTTATATTCTCGTTTTGCCTGTTCAATTTCTTTTTTTGGCGTTTTTTGTGTTTTCTTTGTAAATTGGTGTAAAATTACAAAACTTTCATCAGTCCAAACAACAAAGAAAAATCTATCTTTTAGCGGTCTTAATTCCCATATTTTGCCCTCAATATGTTTTATATATGGTTTTCCGATTCTAGTTCCATAATTTGCAAGAATATCAATGTATTCAAGAATTTTATTAAGTTTTATTCTTGAATTTTTATCTTTCTTTTCTGAAAGATTTTTTATATATTCCTTTGCTTGTTCCTTTCCGTTTTCTGTTTTATAAAAAAATATGTTAAACATTTATAAACCTCTTTTATAATAACTTAAAAGTTATTATTTGTAAACTTGCCGATTATTTTCGGTGAGTTTTTTCTAAAAATTTTTAACGCTATCATTAGTTTTGATTGCTTTTTACATTTCTGTCTTGCCGTGAATGTTCATAAATTCCTGATTTATTCATATATTCAATTTTGATGTTTTCATATAGTTTTTGAGTATCTGAAAAATCAAACTGCGGTAATGATTCAATCACAGAGCCAAAAATTTCTTTTTGTGCGTTTTTTATTCTTTCTTCATCAGTTTTTGTTTTATGATTTGCGTAATGTTCTAACATTTCAATTTCTTTATGTCCTGTTTGTAACTGTAAAATTCTATCGTTTACACGGTCTTTCATATAAACAGAAAAATAATGCCTCCAAGCGTGAAATGTATACTGTTTTGCATTTTCTTCTTTCATTCCGATTTTTATAAGTGATTTTCTAAGTCCTTTTAAAAATATTCTGTTTTCAAGTGGTTTGTTTGGAATTGTTGCATAAAATATAAAAGCGTCTAATCCGTTATTGTATGGATTAGTTTCTGCAAGTCTTTTTAGTGCGTTTATTATATTTGGAAAAGGAACAAATACAATTCTATTTTCTCCGTTTTTTGTAGATTTTAAACCGTCTTTTGCGTTCCAAGAATGTTTTAAGTAAATACAATTCTCTCCCAAATCTCTTAATTGTAGACTTGCTATTTCATTTGCTCTCATTCCTGTACACATTGCCAAAGCGTTTGCAAGCATTGCCCTTTCATCTTCCCAAACAAAAGAAAACAACGCCTGTACAATTTCGGGGCTTAAAATGTGACGTTCTTTATATTGCCCCGAAAAATATATAAAACCTTTTGAAATGTCTTTTGTAATATATTCGTGTTCATAAGCCCAAGCCATAGCGGTTGTAACTGCTCTTATTCGGTCATTCTTTGTTTGAAAACAAATATCTTCATTTTCTTGAATCTTCATAAAATCCCAAATATCTTGTTTTGTAACTTCACAAAGCATTTTATTTTCAAGAATTTTTTGCCAATGATTTTTTATATTGTTATACTGTCTTAGTGCGTGCGGTTTTCCTATACTGTGAGATTTTCGTAATTTTTCCCGAATATAAGGTGATTTATTCCAATCCCAAAAATCTAACAAAAACTGATAAGCGTTTACAGAGCCTTTTGAATTTTTTTGAATTCTAATTATTTTGTCGCCTGTACGCTTTTCAAGTTCTTTGATTATTTCATCTGTTGTAATTTCTGAAATTGAAGTTTTTCGGATTGTGTCTATTACTGCAAGAGAATCTACAGATTGATTTTCTGTTTCTACTTTTTGCGGGATTCCGTTTTTGTACCACTCAAAAGCAATTTGTTTAGCCTTGCTTTTTAAAGTTGTTCCTGTGCTACGAGTTGCACTTATTGAACCTGTAAGTTGATTTTTAAAACTAACGTAATAAATTCCGTTTTTATCATTACGCTTTTTTAAGATAAATGGGGATTGCGATTTCATAAGCCCTCTAAAACTTTAGGTATTCAAGAGTTTTACTTTAAAAGTAACCCATTGAGTAACCCTAAGCGAATTTTAACTTATGTTTCACAATCTCATTTTTAGAGTTTTGTGTCTAAATCTTTACAACATAAAGAATTAGATATTTTCGGGTATGGCAGATTTGAACCGCCGACCTCAACGTCCCGAACGTTGCGCGCTACCAGCTGCGCTAATACCCGTAGTTTGTGGAGATAGCCGGAGTCGAACCGGTGACCCTTTGATTGCGAACCAAATGCTCTACCAACTGAGCTATATCCCCATAACTGTTTATCTATTATTTATAAATTTCTACATTTTTCAAGTGGATTTTTTTTATTCAACAGAAAATCTGAAAAACTATACGCCATGAACCGAAGCTTTTCTGTTAACCATAGGATTTTCCGAAAACATGAATTTTTCTGTTAACCATAAAATCTTCTGTGCTAAGTGCGATTTTTTGTAAACACTAAATTCTTCTGCGTAAACCGCAATCCTTATGCATAAAACAAAAATCATCTCAAGTTTTCACAATCAAAAAAAAGTTGTAAAGTAATTTTAAATTATCTAAAAAATCAGAAAATTTAAAAGCACAAGGATAAATTTATGCCAGAAAATTTAATTACAATCCAAAACTGCAAAATTCAAAGCAAAACAGAAACTTTTATTTCACAAGTAAACTGGTGCATGCAAACTGGCGAAGCATGGCTCATAACAGGACCAAATTCTGGCGGAAAGGATGTATTTTTAAAAGCACTATCTGGAGAACTGAAATTTGTTCCAAACGAAAATCAAAATGAAACGCAAGGAATTTATTCTTCTGTTTTTGGAAAAGACGTTGCCTTAGTTTCGCTCGAAAATGCTGCTCACTTAATACAAGAAGAACGAGAACGCGATGAAAGTGAATATATGGACAAAACAGATCCCGGACGCACTGGAAGACAATATATTTGCGAAGTTTTAGGCGGTTCTTCAAAAAAAGGTGCACCCTTACCAGAAATTGCAAACAGGCTTGAAAGCATGCCACAAATAAAACTTTGCGGAGTAGAAAAAATTCTTGACCGCGGATTAAGATTTATGTCAACGGGGGAAATCCGCAGAACCTTACTTTGCCGTTCACTTTTATCTGGCGCAAAACTAATAATTTTAAGCGATCCATTTGCTGGTTTAGACGCAGAATCAAGAAAAATTTTACTGGAATTTTTTACAACAATCACAAATCGACAAATAAATTCTGACAAAGTAAATTTTGATTTTCCCAAAATCATTTTAAGCATGGAACGTTATAAAGAAATTCCCGAAAGCATAAATATGATTTTAGAAATGACAGACAAAAAAATTTCTTACTGCGGAAATCGAAATTCTTACGAAAAACTTAGAAACGAAAAACTGGAAGAAAAAGCAAAAACTCGTGAGCAGGAAAAAAATGACTTTCTTGCACAACTTCAGAAAATTCGCGAAGACAGCAAGGCTTTAACTCAAAGCATAAATCTTAAAACTTCAGCTCAAAGCGAAAATCCGCAAAGTCTTATAAAATTTGAAAATGTAAATGTTGGCTGGGACGAACATCAAGTTTTAAAAAATCTGACTTGGGAAGTTAAACAAGGAACTCACTGGCTTATTCAGGGAGCAAACGGAAGCGGCAAAACAACAATTCTTGAATTAATCACAGGCGACAATATGCAAGTTTTCCGCGAAAATATAAAACTTTTTGGCAAAAGACGCGGAACTGGCGAAAGTATTTGGGACATAAAAAGGCAGCTTGGAATTGTAAGTTACAGACTTCATGTTGAATACAGAATGTTAGGCGGAACATCTTTGCTGAGTGTAATTATAAGCGGATTTAAAGACAGCATTGGACTTTATGAAAAAGCAAGCGATTTTGAAATTGCAACAGCGAAAGCATGGTTAAAACTTGCAGGTTTTGAAGGAAGAGAAAACGAAAATTTTTCTTCACTCAGTTATGGAGAACAAAGAGCAATTTTGATTTTAAGAGCGGCAGTAAAAAGTCCACGCGTTTTGATTTTAGATGAACCATGCCACGGACTTGATGAAAATTACAGACAGAAAATTTTAGACTTACTAGAAACCATTGCGCAAACAGGCACAACAACTTTGCTGCACGTAACTCACGACCCAAGTGAAATTTTATCTTGCGAACATCACGTTTTAGAACTCAAGCCAAACGAAAATCCAATGTTTAAAATAGTTGAAATTTAATAAGTTTGAACGCAAAAATCAGAACAAAAACTCAGCACTTGCAACAATCAGCGAAGTTTTCAATATAAAACAAGTGCTTTTAGTTCCCAAAATCACTTAACAGAAATGCCATAAGATTAAAAACATAAAGATTTGTGGTCAATGAAATAAAATGACTGTATAAAAATCCTAAACAGTTTTAATGACCACAAAAGTATTTTGAAACGTGCAGTTAATTTAGAAATTATTTACTTGCTTTTTTAGCAGAAGATTTTTTTGGTTTTTTATCTGCTTCAGTTGGAATACAAATAACTACAGAATTATCTGTGTGAGAAAATGGAGCAGGAATATATTTATCTGCATTCCAGTCATTTTCCCAGCGTTTTCCGTCGAGCAAATAGCGGAACTGATATTCTTTACCAGCGTCCAATGTAAGTTTTACAGAAAAATCTCCTTTTTTGTTAGCGCTAAGAGGAGTTTCTGTACTACTCCAACTATTAAAATCACCGGCAATCGTAATTTTTTCTGCACCTTGCGCAGCTTCTTTTGAAACTGTGAATGTTACTTCATAAGCATTTTTTTCAGCATCATATTTTTTCTTTAAAGACATAACAAAGACTCCTTTTTTACTACTATTTTTTTTCTGATATTAAGTCATAAGGCACAAAAATTCAAGACGTTTCAAGGCATTTAGCAAATTTTATCTTTATAAAACCTTAAGAAAAACGATTATTTATTTTTAAAATCAAAATTTTAAGTTTAAATTTTAAAGCAAACACTTCGTATTTTTTTATGATTATTGAATTTTGTAGAAGCATTTTGGAGAAAATTCTCTAAGTAAAGGCCTTGCAAGGCTCCGCTTTCGCTACGGTGGCTGCCTAATAAATTTACAGTCATTAAGGCTCTCGAAATAATCATAACGTTATATTTTGTGTTTCATTATGATTAGGCAGCCACGCTTCGCCCTTTCCAGTCCGACTAGCACATTTATGTTCATCAAAACATTTAATATAGAAACAAATAATCACTTTTAAAAAGTAAAAAATTATTTTATACTCAATTTATGAAAAAAAATTCAGATTACACTGTAATTTATAACGACGATGATATTCTTGTTTTAAATAAACGTTCAGGACTTTTAGTTGCATCGGATCGTTATGATTTAAATGCGCCTCGTTTAGATTTGTCTGCAGAAAGTGAATTTGGAAAATTATATGCAGTTCACCGAATTGACAAAGACACAAGCGGAATTGTTATTTACGCAAAAAATCCGGAAAGCCACAGAAATCTTTCTATGCAATTTGAAGAACGAAAAGTAAAAAAAGTTTATCATTGTTTGGTAAACGGACATCCTCTCTGGCAAACCTTACACGTTGATTTAAAACTTATGCCAGACGGAGACAGTCGCCACAGAACTGTTGTAAACAGAACTCACGGAAAAATTTCAATTACAGATTTTAAATTGCTTGGAAATTGTGGCTCTTACAGCTGGATTGAAGCCTTGCCTAAAACCGGAAGAACGCATCAAATTCGTGTTCATTTACAGGCAAAATCTTTGTCTATTGTTTGCGATCCACTTTATTCTGGAAACCAAAAGCCAGTTTTTTTAAGTGATTTTAAGAAAAAATATAACGGAGATACAGAAAACGAGCGGCCTTTACTTTCGCGACTTGCTCTTCACGCATACAAACTTACAATCTGTCATCCGAAAAATTCAGAAGAAATGACTTTTTGTGCACCTTATCCAAAAGATATGGACGCTTTACGAAAACAACTTGCAAAAATTTTTAAAGTTGACCCGATTGAAGTTTCAGAAAATTTAGAAAATTTAACTTCAGAATGAAAAATAAATTCTTTTGTTTAATGTTTTTAATTTTTTTCTTAACTTGCAAAATCTTTGCGGCAGAAAACTTTTTTCAAAAAAATGTAAACTTAAATTTTGAACCTTACTTTAGCACAAGACTTGGCGTTCAAGACGAATTTGTTTACACAGAAAATTCTTTAGGCGAAACAAAAATCTTGAGCGAATTAAATTGGGAGCAAAAACCAATATTTTTTGGCGGAATAAAAGCGGAATGTGGAATTTACGGATTTAATCTTGCGTTTAAGTATCAAGAAGCGCTGCCTCTTTCTTGCGGAACAGTTTTTGATTCTGATTGGAAAAATGTTGTTACAAATGCTGCAGAATATCCTGTAGCAGAAAAATGGACTTTAGATTCTACAGTTTCTTCTTCCAAAACAAATTACAGCAAAAGTGAATGTAAACTTGAGCGATATTATAATTGGATTTTGGAACTAAACTACACAAAAGAATTTAAAAATCAAATTGGAATAAAACTTTTTGCACAATTTGATTATTCTTATTCATCTTTTGTGGCAAACGGCGGAACTCATTGGTACGGCGCTTACAATTCAAGCGAAAATTATTACGAAAATTATACAACTGTGAAAAATGCAAGTTATTTTAGTGGAAAAGTTTTAGCCCTTGAGCGAATAAATTATATTACTTGGGCAGGATTTTCTTTAAGTGCGAGATTTTCTCACTTTAGTTTTTGCACGGATTTTGCAATTTGTCCTTACATTTACACGGATTCTTTGGACAGCCATTTTTTAACTGGAAATTATTTTTTAGATCAGATGGATTCTTTTTTTAGTGGCGTAAAGTTTGGATTTTCAGGAAAATTTTATTTTAATTCGCAAAATTTTATTTCTTTGGCGATTGAAAACACAACAATAAATTCTTTGTACGGAGCAACTTATTATGCACAAAGTCGCTCTGATAATTTTACGCTGAGTTCTGGAAATTCTGGCGCAAGTTTTCAATTTGTGGATTTTACATTTTCTTTTCAACATAAATTTTAAAAATTAAAATGACGCAGCCAGCAGTTTGATTTTTTGTGATTTTACCTAACATAGGATCTAGCCCGCCGTGTAGCACCGCCGTAGGCGTTCTCTGCAAAACTAATATTTTTTTATGCTAAATGCTAATAGATTTACACGTTAAACAAAGTTTTTCTTGCAATGCCAATGGACTGAATTTTTGCAGAGAATGTAGCGAATAGCGGAAGTGCGTAAGGGCGGTTTTGTTTTAGGCTTACACTTTGCATAAAAAATTAAAATAAAAACAGAAAAGTATGCTCCAAATTAAAATCAAAAATCGAATTATATTTAATTTATTTAAGTTTTGTGGTAAATTTTTGTTAATTCTTAAATCTGAAAAAATTTTGTCGATAAATAAAAGTAAACGGAGAAATAAATGAGAACGGCAAGCATTGAGCGTAATACGAAAGAAACTCAAATAAAACTTTCTTTAAATCTTGATGGAACTGGAAAATATGATGTAGAAAATCCGGTCGGTTTTTTTGAACATTTGCTCTGTTCGTTTTGTAAGCACGGAATGTTTGATTTAAGCGGAACTATTCGCGGAGATTTGAATGTTGACCAGCACCATTTAATTGAAGACACTGGGATTGCTTTGGGACTTTTGTTTGCTGAAGCACTTGGCGATTGTGCTGGAATTTATCGCAGCGGATTTTTTATTTATCCAATGGACGAGAGTCTTTTGCAGGCTAGTGTGGATTTTGGTGGCAGGGCATTTTGTGTTTGTGATGCAAAATTGTCTGGCATTCCTTTGGTTTCTGTTAGCGGAAATAAGCAGGCGAGTTTTCAAACTGACTGTTTTGAAGATTTTTGGCAGGGTTTTGCCGGTGGCGCAAAGTGTAATTTGCATCTTGATACAATTCGCGGTCGGAGTGATCATCATAAGATGGAAGGACTTTTTAAGGCGGCGGCAAGGGCAATTCGGCAGGCGGTGGAAATTGATAGCCGGCGGGGCGGTGAAATTCCTTCGACTAAGGGCGTTATTGTTTGAGATTTTGCGGTTTGCCAGCGGAGTTTTGCAGCGAAAGTGGCGCTTGGCTGGAGGAC
>CAZDAY010000060.1:0-8877 GCA_964503435.1 uncultured Treponema sp. | reverse complement strand
TATGCAGGCACAAATATGAGCTCGAAGGATTACAAATATAAGGATTTTCTAAAGTTCCAGTCGCCGTAATTACAGCAGAAAGCGAATCATCATTTTGCTGATCTGGAAAAATAAAAGCCATTGGAAATTCATTTACATCAGCGTTAAGTGAAAAATAAAAATCTTGAACAATACTTTTTCCATTTAACTGCATTTGCAGAGGATTTGTGATTTGACCATTTAAATTTATTGATTGTGAAGAAATTTCATTTTTTAACGAAAGATTTAAATTCATATTGTCAAAAATTCCGTTGTTTACATTCCACAAAGCATAAGAAGTTCCGCTTAAAACAGAAAGTGAATCGCTTATATTTATTGATGAGGCAACAAATCCGTTTTTATCTACAGAAGCCGACATTGTAAATTTTGGATGAGTTCTAAGAATGCCGTTTAATTCATCAAGCGTAAAATTTATAATATTTACATTAAAATCTTCAAAATTTTTATAATCAAATTCGATGTCAGTTCCTAAAGAAAACAAAAAATTTTCGTAACTCACAGGCAAACTGTCAAAATGTGTTGAGCCAACAAATCCGTCTTTTAAATCCAGAGAAAGTTCAAAACCATACGAACCTGTAAGATTTATCCATTTATCTGAATAAATTCCAGAAAAATCATAAGGAATTGAATTAAAAGTTAAAGAAGTATTAAAAATAACCTGCCCGTCTTCTGGCGAAATATCAGCATTTGCATTTAAAACAAGAGAATTTTTATCAAAAATTAAATCAAACTGGCTAAGATTTATTGCATTTTCGCTTCCATCAACTGACAAAAAAAGAATCTGGCGGTCAACCTGCGTATTTGCAAAAAGTAAATAAGGCGAATTAAAAGTAAAGTTTTTAAAATCCGTGTCCAAATAAAGTTCAAAACTTGTAATAAAAGGATTTAAAGTTTCGACCACAGAATTTTCAGTTGAATCACTTTCAAGAAAGAAAAATGAACTGCGCGCCATAGAATCCAAAAAAAATGAATCCACGCTGACAGAAGTTTGAAGTTCAGCAGAATTTCCTGTAGAAAGACTTCCGTCTAAATGAATAGAACCAGGTTTTTCGTATTCCGAATGACTGTAATCAAATCCGTCAAAAGTAAAATTCATTGAAGATGCAATTTTGTCCACAGAAAGTTCAAGTGCCGAAAATGACTGCTTTCCAAGATTGAGTTCTGGAATAAAACACACAAAACCATCGCGGTTTGGCTGAACAAAAAGTTCACCAGAAATTTTATTTCCGTTTGGAATTTTATAATATTCAAGATTCAAGTACGCTTCTGGAATAAGATTTTTTATATCAAATCTGCCGCTAAAAACAAAAGATGCAATTTCCCCGCTCGCATTTAGCGAATTTACGTTTACAAAATCATTGTCGCCAGAAAGACTAAAACTTATTTCCTGACCGGAAGGTGAAAGATTTTCAGAAAGTTTCAGAGAATTATTTGTGTTCCATTTGTATTTAAAATCAGAAAAATCAAAAGTAAAATCTGATTTACCAGAAATTTTTGTTCCCATAATATCCAAAATTATTTGAGGATAAGAATTTCCGCGAATAAGCGTAAATGGATCCAAATCGTTAAGTAAAAGTTCCGCTTTTAAAACTGAAGGATTTTTTTCATAGCGCATAAAAAAATTATATTTGTTATCTTGCTGAACACTTCTTAATTCAAGCGAAGAATTTTGATAAACCAAAAGATTTTCAAAATGTTTTATACTAAAATCCGAACGTGCATAATCATCAAAAAAAATTCTCAAAGATGCACCAGAAAATAAATTTGAAAGATTTCCGTCAATTCTAAATCTTGTGCCAAAAGTTTTTCCATCTAAAACATCAAGTTTTGCACTCAACATTCCATTTAAATTTGAACTTAAACTTTGATTTATTCTGTCTTTTTGAAAATTTAATTCCCGAAGCATTACGAAAAATGAATCGTTTTTATTTGAATATTCTGCTTTTATATTTCTTAAATTTACGTCAAACGGAAGATTAAAAGCCAAATCTCGCAAAGAACGCAATGTTTTGTTTAAGTCAAAATTGTTTTCGTTAGTTTCGCCTTCTTGTCCGCTAGAAAAATTTTGATTTTGTTGATTTTCGTTTTGATTTTCTAAAGTTTGCTGATTTTTATTCTGCGGATTTTGAAAGTGTTCATTTATTGTTTGAGAAATTGAATCTATAAGTTCCTGATTTATATTAAAAGTTATGTCGGAAATTAAAAGGCGCGAAAAGGCATTTTCAAAATCACCTTTTAAAATTTTAAAAAGATTGTAGCGGATGTATAATTTTTTTACAGAAAGAATTTCCTGTTTATTTTCAGAAAAATTTTGTGTTTCTGCACTAGAAAAATTTTCCTGATTCTCCTGATTTTGCTGATTTTTTTGATTTTTTAAAACATCAGAAGAATTTTGCGTACCAGAATCAGAAGAAAGTGCAAACAGTTTTATGTTTTTTATGCGAATTCCTGAAAAAACTGAAGGCGACAAAGATTCATAACTAATCGTTAAACTTGTAAGTTCTGTAAATTTCTGCAAATATTTTTCTTCAAGACTTATTAAAGAATTTGAAACGCGCATATACAAAGGCTGAATAAATATAAAAATCAAACCTAAAATGAGAAGAAATATAAAGATACTAATAAATCTTTTAAATGAAGATTTCATTGCAATAATTTTAAACTAGAAACACAAATTTTTTTTTAATTAGTTTTCAGAAAATTTTCTTAAGCGCAAATATTCTAGCAAATTTTTTTGATTTTTTCATCAAATTGAACTTAGATTTAAAATTAATTTTAAAAATTTGCTTATTGGAGAAAGTGCATTTTACTTTAGCCAGTTGATTTTGTAATCAAATCCGTCATAAACAAGTATTTTCAGATTTTATTTTTTAGAGTATATTTTTTTTAACGGTTTAATTTCGAGTTTTGATAAGATTGTGTCAATAAAATTATTTAAAAAACCCGAAGTTTGGGCTGGTAATTTAAAATTTGCGGAGAACAAAATGATTTTAGAAAATTTTATTGTCTTTGAAGGAATTGACGGTGCTGGAACAACAACTCAACTTAACGCTCTTAAAGAAAACGAAAACACAAAAAATTTTTTATTTACAGCCGAACCAACAGCCTGCCCAACAGGAAAATTCTTGCGACAGGTTTTAAAAGGAGATTTTAAACTTTCAAATCAAACAATTACGTATCTTTTTGCCACAGACAGATGCGAACACATAAATGCTTCACTTTTATGTGAAGGGAAAAATTTAATTTCTGGCATAAAAGAAGCTTGTGAAAAAAATAAAATTGTTATAAGCGACAGATATCTTTTTTCAAGTTTAGCTTATCAGGGAATTGGAACTGACGGAAATCTTGTACGACTTGTAAATTCAAGTTTTCCACTGCCAAAATTACTTTTTTACTTTGACATTTCTGCACAGTCTGCCATCGAAAGAATCCAGAAACGCGGAGAACAAAAAGAAATTTTTGAAAAATTGGATTTTTTAAACAGTGCAATTCAAGAATACAAAAAAATTTTAACTGAATATCAAAATCCGCAGAAAAACGAGGGAATGAAAATTATTTACCTGAATGCAGAACTAAAACGCGAAGAAATTGCAAAAATAATATGGACTGAAATTCAAAAACTGCCGATATTTAATGCGTGAAGAATTCGCTTTTAAAAACGCTTTGTATTTTAATCTTTCTTACGTTTGGAATAATTCAGGCAAATGCTTACGTTGTAAAATATAAGGAAGATTATTACAAACTTTATCATATTCATTACGCTCAACTTCCAGATGATTGCATGGAAAATATTTATTGGCTGGAAAAAGCCGTAAATGCTGATTTTGCAAATCCTTTGTACGCTTACACAAAAATCGAAAATGAAGACCAATGGGAAAAGTATCGTTATATTTTTCAAATGCATTTAAATTTAAGACTTATAGAACAACATTTGCGTTTAGGCAGAATCTATGATAAAAAAGTCGCTTATTTTTATGATGCACCATTCAAAGACGAATATCTTAGAAACTTAGAAAAAACACTTTCTTGCTATCAAGCGTGTTATTATTACTGGACAGAAGCGCAAATTTGGGCAGAAAAAGCTAGCACAACAAAATTCAATTTTTTGTTTATTACAAATCTTCAGAATTGGGAAGATGAACGTGAACGAATTGTAAGTGGCAAACTCGATTACAAAAAAACTTTAGACAGAGAAATTGAAAGAGTTCAAAAAGTAATTGATAAGCTCGTTGCAATGGAAGATAAAACTTATTAAACTTTCATTCTATGAATAAAGAACTAGTTTTAAAAGAATCTTTTGATTTAAATTATCCTGTTGATTCGGGATTCAAAAAAACACAAATAAATTTTTTTTCAGAAAAACCAAACCTTGAAGCACTTTATTTTCCAAAGGACAAAAATAGCAAACTTTTAAATGAACAGCAACGTCTTTTTGTTACAGACACGAATGTTGCAAAACTTGATTTTATGCAAGATTTTATAAACTCAGAAGAATTTAAAAATCAGGAAAAAAATGCAAAAAATGTACTTTTAATTTTACCCGCTGGCGAAGCATACAAAAATATTGAAACTGAATTAAAAATAATTCGCTGTGCTTTGGAGCACAACTTTAACAGAAACTGCCTTTTTGTTGGAATTGGTGGCGGTGTAATAACTGATATGACAGCATTTGCCGCAAGTATTTTTAAGCGCGGAGTTGACGTGGAATTTGTGCCTACAACACTTCTTGCTGATGTGGACGCTGCACTTGGCGGAAAAACCGGCTGTGATTTTGAAAATTACAAAAATATGATTGGTTCTTTTTATCCTGCGAAAACTTTAAATGTGTGGTCATATTTTATTCAAACTTTGCCAGAAAATGAATTTATTTCTGGACTTGCCGAAGCGATTAAAACCGCATTTTTATTTAGTCAGGATTCATGCAATTTAATTCTTAAAGAAAAAGATAATATTATAAAGCGAAATCCCGAACTTCTTGAAAAAATAATTTTGGAATGTGCCCGTTCTAAAGCAAAAATAGTTCAGGAAGATTTTAAAGAAAAAGGAAATAGAGCATTTTTAAATTTAGGACACACGTTTGGACATGCACTGGAAGCAGTTGCAGGTTTAGGAAAAATAACTCACGGTCAGGCAGTTGCCTGGGGAATGGGAAGAGCATTTGATCTTGCTTACAATCTTGGAAAGGCAAATAAATCTTATGTGGACGAATGTAAAAAAATTCTTTCTGATTTTGGCTACGATATGAATCCAGAGCCGTTAATTTTAAAAACAATTTCAAACAGTCAGGAAAAACTTCTTAACGCAATGAAAAAAGACAAAAAAAATTATTCTTCTGCAATACGCGTAATTCTTATGGAAAAATCTCAAAGCCCATTAATTACAGAAGTCAGCGACGAAGACATTCTTAGCGTTTTAAATTAACTTAAATGATTTTCAGGATTATAAAATGATTTCAAAAGAACATTATTTTGATTGGGCAGCAACAGCTCCTTGTGATGAAGAAATTTTATCAGAAGCATTAAAAATTTCGATGGAACATTGGGGCAATCCTTCTAGCATTCACGAAGCCGGAAGTGATGCAAAAAAAGTTTTGGAAAACGCACGCTCAAGATGTGCAAAAATATTAAAAGTAAAACCAGAAAATTTATTTTTTACTTCTGGCGGAACAGAAAGTGATCACATTCCTCTGCTTTCGGTTTTAACCCGTCCGCAAAAAGGTTCTGTTGTTTTAAGTGCAATAGAACATCCTGCGTTAAGAGAAATGGCAAAAATGCTTGAAAATTGCGGCTGGAAAATAATTTTTGTAAATCCTAACAAAGACGGTTTCATTTCATCATCATCGATTCTTAATTCAATTCAAGAAGACACAGCCTTTGTTAGCGTAATGGCGGTAAACAACGAAATCGGAACAATTCAAAATATTTATGAAATTGCAGACAAACTGATTGAAGTATCAAAAGGCAAAAGGAAGGCGTTTTTCCACGTAGATTGTGTTCAGGCGGCCGGAAAAATTCCATTGAATTTAAATTACAGGGGAATTGACAGTGCGGCTTTTAGTGCTCACAAAATTGGCGGTCCAAGAGGAATAGGACTTCTTTATTTGGCAAAAGAAATTAACGGATTTTTGAAAGGCGGCGGTCAAGAAAAAAATATTCGCAGCGGAACAGAAAATTTATTTGGAGCACTTGCATTTTCATCTTGTCTTGAAAAATATTTTATTTCAGAAGATAACAAAAAAAATTTGGAACGATTTGAAGAGCAAAAAAAACTTACAGCAAATTTCATAGATCAATTAAAAACATTAAACGGAGCAAGAATTCTTCCGCATTGCAGAGAAGAAAAAACTAATTCAGATGATTTTTCTCCATGGATTGTTCAGGCAAGTTTTAAAGGAATTCCAGGACAGGTTATGGAAAGGGCATTAAGTTCTAAAGGATTTTACATTTCTACGGGAAGTGCCTGTTCTTCTGGTCATCATTCGCGACCAATTCTCGACAGTATGGGAATTTCAAAAGATGAAAAAGAAAGTGCCGTAAGATTTAGTTTTGGTTTTGAGACAAGTCAAAAGTCAATGGATGAACTTTTTGATGAAGTAAAATTGATTACACAAACGTTTTCTAAGTAAAATTAAATTTTGGAAACTTTAATTTTTATACCACAAACAGCAAATTATAATTTTCAAACAATATATTGCTTTTTTTATTAAGATTTGTTAAATTGTGTGCATTCAAAGTTTTCAGGCGGTCTGTCTGATTTATTAAATAATCCACTTACATTACAAGGGAAGGAAAAAATGGGTATTCGTGGTGAACTTTATACAAATCAAGTGAATTTGGATAATCGCTCGTATTTTTTTAATGTAAAAGAAAATCGAAATGGTGATGTGTTTTTGCAAATTGTTGAAAGCAAAATAAAAGATGGAGCCGACGACAGAAGAGCAATAGTTGTTTTTGCAGATGATATGCAAAAATTTTTGGGCGGTTTTGATGATTCATTAAAATTTATTGAAAAAGACAGAAGAGAAAAAGCTAAAGCAAAGGCAGAAAAAAAAGCAGCCAAAGAAGCAAAATATGGTTTTGCAAAAGACAGCGCAGTTGAATCAGGGGAAAAGAAAAAAATTATTATTCGCCGCAAAGGAGAAAGCCGTCTTGTTGCAGAACGCAGGCAAGAAAAAGAAGATAACATTAAAAGAACAGGCAAAGTAATTCACATTGCATCAAAGCGAGAAGAATCTAATCCAAGCGAATATTAATATTTAAAACTTAAGCGCTGAATTGGCGAAGGCCCAATTTCATGGCAGATTTTTTTATGTTCTGCAGTTGGATAACCCTTATGTTTTGCGTATCCATACTGCGGATATAATTTGTCATATTCGTACATAATTTTATCACGTTCAACCTTTGCCAGAATACTCGCTGCCATTACACATGGAAATTTTGCATCCGCTTTTACAATCGCCTGAATATCACAATTTATTTCAGGAACAGAATTTCCATCAACAATTGCACTAATTGAATCAGAACTTAAATTTTCAGAAAAACCTTGCGCTAAAATCCATTTTGGAAATTTTATCATCATCATATCGTAAGCAATTTTCATCGCTTTTAAAGATGCCTGCAGAATGTTAATTTTATCAATTATAGTTTGATCAACTAAGCCGATTCCCCAGCACGCTTTTTCCTTTATTAAAAGACTTGCCTGATTGCGTTTTTTTTCGGAAAGCTTTTTTGAATCATTTAAAATTTCAACCGGAAAATCTTTTGGCAAAATAACACAAGCTGCACTAACAGGTCCCGCTAAAGGTCCTCTGCCCGCTTCGTCAAGTCCTGCAAGAAACAAATTTTCACTGTAATCCATTTTTATCCTTTATAAATTTTATTTTTGCTGATTTAATATTTGCTAAAACCAGCCCAGCCGTTTTTTTAGCCATTAAAACATTCCGTCCGTAAAATCAGAAAAATTAAAACGCTTCAACAATATTGTTTTCGTAAACCGAATAATTTGAACTTGAATCTTTCCAAACCGGCGAAATATTTTTTATTCCAGAACTTGAATTTACAACAAAACGATTATTTTCCAGAGCGACTGTTGCTTCAACAATTTCAAGACATCTTCCCAAATTTGCAATCACAGTAAAATTGCTTGTTGAAATTTTTGAATTAGATGCTTTTATGCTAAAACAAACAGCGGTGGGCGCAGAAGATGTAATTCTAGCATTTTCACAATTTATTTTCGTTAAATCAGAATTTAAGGCGCAGGCATAAGACAAGGCATTTACTGTAAATCCGGAATTTTGAAGCTTAAGTTCGCCATTTTTTATATCCACAAGAATTCCGTTGCTATCAAAAATTCCAATCAATTCACAGTTCAAAACACTTAAATCAGAATTTTTAACTTCCAGCATTTTATTTGAATCAGAATTTTGAGAATTTTTTTCAAGCACAAGATTTTCAAAACTGACATTTAAATTTTTTGTATCAGAATCAATCAAAAGAACAGTTTCTGGCGAAAAAATAAATTTTGCATTATTTCCGTGAATAAGACAATCCGAAGAAATTTTATATTCACTTTCATTCAATTTAATATTTCCAGTTACATTTAATTTTGTGTATTCATTTTGATTTATAACAGACAAAGCCTGCTCGAAGTTTACAAATGGATGAGAATAAGTTCCGTCCTGAATTTCTAAATCTTTTGAATTTGGATTTAAATAATAATTAAATTCGTCAACAATAACACAATATTCGCTTACGTCGCTTTTGTTTCCGTTTTCATCCTGACAATAGGCGCTAATTTTTTAAAAACTCAATTTATTTTAAATTGTAGTTAATTTTATAT
>CAZDAY010000059.1:0-8908 GCA_964503435.1 uncultured Treponema sp. | reverse complement strand
TCATTATATTGACAGCGAAACTGGTTTAAGTTCAAAAAATCATTTTATTATTGAAAACTAAAATTGTTTTTAAATAATCATAATCTTCTAATCACAATCTTAAACTTTATTTTAAATTTACAGGAAATTAAAAAGTGAATTCTTTTACGCAAGACATTTCAGGACTTTTAGGAAGCAGAAAATCTATTGAAGAACTTGAAAATCAAGAAAAGGCAAATCTTTTAATTGTTTCTGATTCGCATAATAACGTTTTTAATCTTCAAAAGATTTTAAAATTTAAAGGTAAAGAAAGTGATATGCTTATTTTTTGTGGCGATGGAGTTTATGATATTATTCAAATTATTCAGCAGGCAATTTATTCAAAAGAATTGCAACAATATATTCCGCCAGTTATTGCATTTTGTCAGGGAAATAATGATGCAAAATTTTATCCGCTTAAAAATGTAGAACATTCTGTTGATTCAGCAAAGCCGTCTTTTAATCAGTTGATAATTCCGCAAATTCAAAATTTTAAAGTTTGCAATCACAAAGGTTTTGTTTTGCACGGTCATTTTCATTCAGTTTACGCGGGAAATGAAAAACTTCTGGAACTTGCGCATCTTGATAATAGCGACTTAATTTTTTATGGGCATACACATATTGCCACAAGTCGATTATGTTTTCCAAAAGTTTTAATTTTGAATCCAGGAAGTTGTTCACGACCACGAGCATCTCAAAAAGCATGTTTTGCAAGTCTGGAAGTTCACAAAAATAATTCTGATTTTACACCAATCTTCTGGCAAATCGAAAATTCTCAAATAATTCCATATAATATTTTATAATTCTTTTACAGTGATTTTAATTTTTTTTTCAACACACAAAAATTAAAAGTTAAAAATTTTCACCTAAAAAATATCCACATTCATTGTGTCCTGAAAAAACAAGCGTATCCTTTGGCACTTTTTTATAAATTTTTTTTAAACTTTGCTGAATTTCAAATTCACTTCCGCCAGGCAAATCACATCTTCCCCAGGAATGATAAAAAATTGTATCACCAGCAATCAAAATTTTTTCACTTTCATTATAAAAACAGCAACTTCCCTTTGTGTGCCCCGGGCTGTGAATAATTTGCCAGTTTTCCATTCCGGAAACCTTTACGTAAGAAAATAAAGTTTTAGAATCTTCCAGAAAATAATCAGCACTTGGAAGATTTGAAACGTAAGGCAAGAATTCTTCAAAATCCATTAAACTTAAAATTTCTTTTTGAGCAAGTTGAGAATATGCGCCAATAAAAGATGAATCTTCTTTGTGAATTAAAATTGGAACAGAAGGATAAAGTTCTTTAAGAAACGGGAGTCCCGCAACGTGATCAAAATGTCCGTGAGTTAAAACGATTGCAACTAAATTAAGTTGATGTTCTTGAAGGAATGAACTAATTCGTTTTTTATCAGAACTAAAATCGCACGAAGCAGGATCAACTGCAAAAACATCAGAACCATTTTCAAAATTTCCGCTTAGCGAAACAATTAGAGAATTTTCAAGAAATGGTCCTGTTGGAATAATTTTTATCAATATGCGGCACCATCGCCAAAGTGAGATTTTACCTGGCCGTCATCTGTTGTTTCAGAAAAAGGTTTTATGATTTCTTTTTCATTTTCTAAATCTGAACTTGAAGATGCCTTTTGTTCTGCGGCAAAAGCTTTTTGTTCTGCTGCAATTTTTTCTTCTTCCAAATTCACAGAATTATCAGAATGACCTTCGTTTGAAACATTAGAAGGAATTGTATCATCTTCTGCAAATCTATAAGATTTTTGTTCTAAATTTTCATTGTTTGGTTTTTCTGTTTCAGCGGAAGTTTCTGCTGCGTTTGAAGAAAATTCTTCTTCATCATCCTTTTTTTTGGAATAACTTACACTCAACTTTTTTCCACGATATTCATAACCATTAAGAGTTGAAATTACTTTTTCGCAATCTTCTGTGTAAAGTTGAATAAAAGAATAATTTGCAAGAACTCTAATTTCACCAATACGCTGTTTTTCCAAGCCAGAAACACTTACTAAAAGTCCAACTAAATCTCTTGGCGAAACACGACGATTGTGACCAATTCCAATAAAAATTGTTGTTGCCGCAGAAGGATCAATTTGAATACGTGGCGCACGTTCACGATGTCCTTCTATTCCAAGATTTGTATTTTCTACGCGAGCATTGCGTTCTGTTTTTTGATTACGAGAAAAGCGATCATTTTTATCTTTTCTAAAACGATTTGAGCGAAAACCCATAACTGCATTTTTTACAAGAAAAGCATAAACATACTTTCTGCGAGAAAAAGGAACATTTTTTTTAATTAGTTTTTTGATTTTGTCAAAAGCCTTTATATCTACTTCTGAGGCATTTTCTACATTTTTTACCGATTCTTGAAGAAACAATGCAATCTTTTCTTCATTTAATTCATTATCATGGTTATAAGCCATTACTCTACTCCTTTAATAAATTTGTCCTGTATCCAAAACCGAATTTTTCAAATCCCATTTCCAATAATAAGGGGTCCATTGAATCAGGAACAATAATATTTGAAATTATTACCCATTGAATTCCTTTGTTTTTTAAGAAAAAAAGACTCTTGGAAAGCAATTCTTTTCCAATGCCTAAACCTCGGAAATTCTGTAAAACAAAAAAATCTGTAAGTAAAACAGTTTTTTTTGCAGAGGACGGACAATATGAATACAAGACACAGCCAATAAATTCTTCTGCATGAGAATAACTTACAAAACCAAATTTATTCTCAGTGCTAGCAATGTCAGTAAATCTGTTCCACAAAAAAGCAACAGTCTGACCTAAATCACTAGGAAACTGCTCTGTTAATTCATTTGTCAAAATATCTTCTCCGTGTTTTACATGATTTTTGTCCTTAGAAAAATCATATTCACGAAACTCAAAATCATTTTGAACTAGTTCTTCTGTTGAAAAAGCTTCTTCATCAATACTTTCAAGTGTTTCAAGTCCCCAGGATTCACGAAGATTATTGTACCAGTCAGCAATTTTTACTTGCATTTTTTTATTTTTAAATAAAGCAAAACGTTTTTCTACGTTCGGGTACATTTTTAATACATTTTTAAAATTTCTAAACACCCCCCTTCCACCTGACAAAGTTCGTTTCAAATCTTCTCTGGCAAGCGGAGAATATAAAGAATCTACAAATTCCTCTAATAAAGCATAGCCGTCAGCACTAGTCCATTTTGGAATTTTTACATATCTGTCATTTCTGTCGTCAATATCATTTTCTGATTTTAAGTTTTCAAATTCATTTTTATTTACTATTGAAAGATTTTTAGAATCAAAAAAATATTCTGATGTTTGATCTTCCATGGCAAAGAGAATTTCAGTTTTTATAGAATCAGAAAATTCAAAATACATTTATTAAATTTATTTAAGTTCTGAGCGCTTTGAAATTACCTTACTGATAAGTCCGTAACTTACAGACTCTTCTGCGTTAAGCCAGTAATCGCGGTCTGTATCCTTTTCAACTTTTGAAATATCTGTGCCAGTTTCTTCGGCAATAATTTTGTTGATTACAGCCTTAGTTTTTGCAATTTCAGCAGCATGAATTTCAATATCAGTTGCAACACCTTTCATTCCGCTAGATGGCTGGTGAATAAGATAATGCGAATGTGGAAGTCCAAGTCTTCTTTCCTTTGGAGATGCAAGAAGAATCAATGCTCCGGCACTTGCAATAAGTCCCATTCCAATAGTATAAACTGGTGCATTTACAAATCTAATGGCATCAAAAATCGCAAAACCAGCATCAACATCGCCACCAGGACTGTCAATATAAATATAAATAGGGTCTGAACTGTCTGCTTCAAGAATTAAAAGCTGGCGAACAATTTTTTCAGCTAAATCTTTATTTACTTCGCCACTTAAAAGGATTTGTCTTGTTTTTAAGAATTTTTCTGTAAGAGGATCTGGAAGTTCTGGCTTTTTTACATCTTCTTGTTCTTCATCATCACAAAATACTTTGCTCGTAATAAAATCTTTCATTTTTTCTCCATCATTTTAAATTGTAAAATTGTAAAAAATATAAAACATGTTTCGGTCTGAATTTTAAAACTTCCTCTAAAATTTAATCAGATTTAAAATCAGATTTTAACGTACATTACTTAATATAGCGAAAAAAAACTTTACTGTCCACTTTTGAAACTTTTTTGCATCTTTTTTGAAACTTGATTACAAAGAATTTAAATTCTTAAACATTCAAATTTTTTTTACCCCAGTTTGATATTAAAACTGAAGGATCTTTTGAAGTTAAAATTTTTGAAAATAAAATATGACTTTGCGCAAAAATCTGAGACAAAAGAATTTTTTCGTCTGCAGAAAATGAACCTAAAACCCAGGAAGCAACATCGCCATTTTGTGGTTTTCCAACGCCGAATCTTAAACGCCAAAAATCCGCTGTTCCTAAATTCGCCTTTGCAGAACGCAAACCGTTGTGTCCGCCCAAGCCTCCGCTCCATTTTAAACTGACAAATCCCAAAGAAAGTTCAATTTCGTCATGAACAATTAAAATGTTTTCTGGCGGAATTTTATAAAAATTTGCAAGTTCCCCAATCGCTTCGCCACTAAGATTCATATAAGTCATTGGTTTTATAAAATAAATTTTTTTTGGTGCTTCGTTTGGAATTGGAAATGAACCATCTTTTTTAGGAATTATAAGATTTGATTCTTTGAGCCAGGAAATTAAAACTTGATAATCAACTGAAGAAAATTCTGCTTTAAATTTATTTTGCCAAGAAATTTTTGAACTAAATGGAAGAGATTTTTCAAAAAGCCATGCAACATTGTGTCTTGTATTTTCGTATTCACGACCGTAGTTTCCCAAAAAAGCGACTAATTCAATCATAAAAACTCCAGAATATTTAAAAAGTAAAACTTAAAGCATTTTAGAAAGGCTTAAAATTTAAATCAAGAAAATTAGAAATAAAATTTTGAGATTTTAATTCGATTTTAATTCGCAAAGATGTTCAATTCCAATATTTAAGATTTCTTTTACGTGTTTGTCAGCAAGTGAATAAATTAAAGATTTTCCTTCACGTCGAAATTTTACAAGCGCATTCATTTTTAAAAGTCTTAATTGCTGACTTATTGCTGGCTGAGTCATATTTAATTTTTCTGAAAGTTCTGTAACGCTAAATTCGCTACTTAATAAATTACAGAGAATTTTTACTCTCGTTGGATCCGCAAAATTTTTAAAAACTTCTGCTAAATCTTTTACATGCTCTTGATTTTCAAAATTTACAGAAGATTTTTTATTTTCGGATTTATTTGAATCAGCGTTCATATTATCAGTTAAGCATTTAATTATATAAAAGTCAATTATTTGCGCTCTTATTATTTGCACTGTTATTTTTAAGATTACAATCCGCCACTTGAAGTTATTGAAACCTTTAGATTGATTTTAGTTATTGAACTAAAGTGCCTCGGAAAGTGTTGCCGCTTAAAGAATCCAAATGAACTTTTACGAAACTTCCGATTTTTGACTTTGGTGCTGAAAAAGCCACGCGTTCATTTTGCTCAGTTTTGCCCAAAAGTTCCTCTTTGTTGTCGCGACTTACAATATCCGCCAAAACCGTAATTGTTTTTCCAAGCCGAGCATTCATTACTTGACTTTGTATTTTCAATTGACTGTCAATTATTTTTTGCAAGCGTTGCTTTTTTATTTTTTCATCAATTTGATTTTCCATTTTTGCAGCCGGAGTTCCTTCGCGAGGATTATAATAATACATAAAAGCACTTTCATATTTTACCTGATTCATTAAACTTAAAACTTCTTCAAACTGCTCTTCGGTTTCGCCGGGAAAACCAATCATAATGTCTGTGGAAAATTCTACGTCCGGAACTTGCTCGCGGATTTTTTTTACAAGTTCCAAATAAGATTCTCTTGTGTAGCGACGATTCATTCGCTTTAAAATTTCATTAGAACCGTGCTGAACTGCAATGTGAAGTCCTTTGCAAACATAAGAATTTTCTGCGATTTCTTTTATAAGTTCGTCACTGAAATCTTTTGGGTTGCTTGATTCAAAGCGAACCCATTTTACTGGCGAATTTATGGAATCTAAAAATTCTGAAATTTTGTGAAGCAACTGCGGAAAATTTGTGCCGTTTGAATTGTAAGAATTTACATTTTGACCTAAAAGCGTAATTTCTTTTACTCCGCGTGATGAAAGAATTTCAAGTTCGCGTAAAATTTCTGGCAAGGGGCGGGAAATTTCTCTTCCGCGCACATAAGGAACTATGCAGTAAGTACAGAAATTGTTACATCCGTGCATAATAGGAACAAAAGTTGAAAATGCTCCTTCTTCGTAAGATGTTTTTGCAAAAGTGTAAACCGGCTCTTCGTCCACTTGAATCGCCTGTTTATTTTCTTCGATTGCTGTAATTATGTCGCCGAATTTATTTTTTGCGTAAGTACCAACAACGTAATCAATACAAGGCCAGTCTTTTTGTAAAGTTTTTAATAAACGTTCAGCCATGCAACCCATTACAATAAGATGCAAAGGAACTTTTCCATTTTTTTGCACAAATTCTGCGGCTTTTTTCATTTCGTCACTTTTAATTTTTGCATCTTTTTCTAAGTTTCGAACTTTTTTTAGTCCAGTGTAAAATCCTAATCTTCCAAAAATTCTGGTTTCGGCACTGGCGCGTACTGAGCAAGTGTTTATTATAACTAAATCTGCGGATTCTGCGTTAAGTGATTTTTTCCAGGCACGAGAAATTAAAATTTGTTCCACGGATGCTGATTCTGCAATATTCATTTCGCAACCGTAAGTTTCAAAAAAATATGTCATTTTTTCTCCGGATTATATTCAGCGTAAGCATAAGCATTGTGATTATGAATTGATTCAAAATTTTCACATTCTACGCTAAAACTTGTAAATGGCTTTTCACTTTTATTGAAATTTTTTAAAGCCATGTAAACTTCACGAACAATATCTTCTACAAAGCGCGGATTTTCGTAAGCATGTTCGGTTACAAATTTTTCGTCTGGACGTTTTAAAATGCTGTACAAACCGCTTGATGCACAATTTTCCACAAGTTCAATCACATCTTCAATCCAAAAAAAACTTTTGTTTTGCAACTTTACGCTTACAATTCCACGCTGATTGTGTGCTCCGTATTTGCTGATTGCTTTTGAACACGGGCAAAGTGTTGTTATTGGAATTTGAATTTTTACAAAAAACTTTTGTTTTATTTCTGATTTTGCTGACAGAGGATTTTTTGTTTCGCAAGAAATTTTGCTGAATAACAGAGAATTTTCTGTTTGCCCGAAGATTTTGCTGTCGGCAGAAAATTTTTCTGTTTGCCCACAGACTTCGCTGTCGGCAGAAAAATCTTCTGCTTCACCGCAGACTTCGCTGGTGCAAGAAAAATCTTCTGCTTCACCGCCGACTTCGCTGGTGCAAGAAAAATCTTCTGTTTCACCGCAGACTTCGCTGGTGCAAGAAAAATCTTCTGCTTCACCGCAGACTTCGCTGGTGCAAGAAAAATCTTCTGCTTCACCGCCGACTTCGCTGGTTAACGGTGCACTTTCTGTATTTGCAGAAATTTTTTGAACCTCACCTTCATAAGTACAAACATAATTCATTATACTTTCTGAAGATGAAACCGGAGCGCATTTTGTCATAAAAAATGGAAATGTCATGCTTCCGTAGGCTTTTTCTGCGTCAAGAGACTGCCGGATTTCTTCAAGCATCGCAAGAAAATTTTTCATTCCAAGTTCATTACGATTTCTGTGAAAAATTTCTATAAAACGAGACATGTGAGTTCCCTTGTAATTATGCGGAAGGTTTACAAATAAATTTACATTCGCTGTTGTCTGCTGAAATTTATTAACCTTATCCAAAACCCTTACTGGATATTTTAAATCTTTAATTCCAACTTTCTGCAAAGGAATTTCTCTTGTATCTTTAGAATTCTGAATATCAATCATAAATTTTCTGCAGCTTCCAGAGTATTATAAATAAGCATTGCTATTGTCATTGGTCCAACGCCTCCTGGAACTGGAGTTATAAAAGATGCTTTTTGACTTATTGCATCAAAATCAACATCGCCCACAAGTCTAAATCCGCTTTTTTTGCTTGCGTCTGGAATTCTATTAACTCCAACATCAATTACAACAGCGCCGTCCTTTACCATATCAGCACTAACTGTGCCAGGTTTTCCAACCGCAGAAATTAAAATGTCCGCCTGCCGAGTGATTTCTGAAAGATTTTTTGTTCCAGTATGACAAATGCTAACTGTACAGTTAGTTTCTTTTCGGCAAAGCAGCAAGGCCAAAGGTTTGCCAACGATATTTGAGCGCCCGATAATTACAGCGTGCTTTCCCTTGGTTTCGATTTTCATTTTTTGAAGTAGCACAAGAATTCCGTGTGGCGTACAAGGAAGAAATGATTTTTTTCCAATTACCAAATTTCCAACATTCACTGGCGTAAAACCATCAACATCTTTTTTAGGGTCAATCGCATTTATAACGTGTTCTTCATTTATATGCGAAGGAAGTGGCAGTTGAACCAAAATCCCATGAACAGAATCATCTGCATTAAGTTCAGCAATTTTTGCCAAAAGTTCACTTTCTGATGTATTTTCGTCCATTTCAATGCTTCGGTCAGCCATTCCGGCTTCAGCAAGAGCTTTCCTTTTTCCTTTTACATAACTAACGCTTGCAGGATTGTTTCCCACCAAAATAACGGCTAAACAGGGAATAATTCCCTTTTCTTTTAATTCAGAAACTTTTTTTGCAACATCACTTTTTACCTGACTTGCAATTTCCTTTCCGTCAATTACTACAGCGCTCACACTCTTCCTCCTCAAGCAATCATTAAAATCATTTTAAACTGAAGTGAAATTTTTAGTAAACATTTAAAATCCTTTAATG
>CAZDAY010000058.1:0-8970 GCA_964503435.1 uncultured Treponema sp. | reverse complement strand
CATAATATATAATATTGTATTATATAACATAAAAATATGAGGTACCAATGAAAAAGAAAAATCTTGTTTTTGCAATTTTATGTTTATTTTTATTTTCTTTTGTTTCATGTTCTGGTGAACAAAAAATTTCTAATTCTATTGCTGATAATTGGAAACTTATGTATGGCGACAAAGCTTCTTATAAAACGGCTGGCTTTGATTATTCGTCATGGAAACTTGTTAATACAAAAGATAAAATTTCTGTAAAAGATGGAAATCATTATTTTTGGTTAAGAAAAATTGTTTCAATTCCATCAAATTTAAATAATACAAATATTTGGTTTGGAAGCGGAAAGACAAGTTGTGCATTTGAACTTTATGCTGACGGAATTTTTCTTGGTCGGCGTGGACATTTTCCTCCAAACACAAACGTTAGAATTGAAGAAAATTGTGAAATCCTTATTCCAAAAAATTGTATTCATAATAATCGGATTGAACTGGCGGTAAGAGTTTATTGTCCGGGTTCTGTTGTTGAGGATTTGAATTTTACACTTGATAACGATGAACAGGGCTATTTTATGAACAAGGTAAAAAATATCTTGAATCAGAAAATATTTTTAATAACTGCCGCTTTGTGCTTTTTTATTATGTTTTATTCCCTGCTTCAGTTTTGGATGGATAAAAAAAATAAAGCCTTCTTGCATTTTGCTATTTGTCTTTTCTTTATAATTTTATATTTCTATGATTTAGGTTCAGAGCACATTATTTTACCGTACAATATTCAGCGCACGGTTGGGCGTTCCTGCATGTCATTAAGTATGTGTTTTCTGGTACTTTTCTTAAACAGATTTTATAATCGGAAATATTACAAACAAATGCTGATTGCGTGTATAAGCGTGGCTATTTTGTTCTTTGCCTTATTTATGATTTTTGTTGGTAATGATTCTGCAATCGCTATGTTGTTTAAAATTTCAATGGCACCGACTTTGTTTGCAATAGTTTATGGAATTATTGCGACAATTCACGGTATGAAGCAAAAACAATATGATTCCATTTCAATTTTGATTGGATTTTTGATAGGTTCAGTTTTTGCACTTTACGATATTGTTTATCAAATTTCTGGAAGAGTTCCATTCTTATGGTTGCACGGATTTTCTTTCCTTGCTATTGATTTGGGAATTTTTATTACTCTGGCAATTCGGGAATCAAATGTAAAAAAAGAAGTTCAGCGTCTTGCTGTAGAAACTTCTGCTCAGCGTGACAGACTTTCTGATGTTATTGAAAATGCAAAAATTATGGCTGAAGATTCAAAACATATTTCTGACAGATTGAATCAGGCTGTTGATTCTGTAATTTCAAGTTCATCTCAAACAAAGCAAAAAGTTTTGGAAATTAACGGAGCGATTGAAGAGCAAACCAAAATCCGCGAAGAAACCGCAACTGCTGTAGATAACCTTACAAATTTCTTAATTGAAATCAGCAAAGAATTTGAAAACGAAACGCAAATGATTGAAAAAACTGCACAGGGAACTCAGGAAGTTATACATGGAATTGATACTGTTAGCGAAGGAATTTCAACTGCAGCAAAATTCACTTCATCACTTTCAAATTTAACTCGTGCTGGCAGTGAAGATATGAAGCAACTTATGGCAGTAATGACAAATATTCAGGACTCGTCAAAGGAAATTTTGGGAATTGTTACAACTCTTGATGATTTTACTCAGCAAACTGATTTGCTTTCTATGAATGCGTCTATTGAGGCGGCTCACAGTGGCGAGGCTGGAAAAGGATTTGCGGTTATTGCTCACGAAATCAAAAAACTTGCTTCCCAAACTTCTCAGTGGTCAAAGAAAATTGCAGAAATTATAAACGGAGTTATTGCGTCTATTGAAAATTCTGTAAATCTTACAACAAAAGTTAATACTGCACTTGATGAAATTGAAAAGGGTTCTGTGGAAAGTGCCGAAAAAGTTAATGCTGCCTGGGAAGGAATGAAAGTTCAGCAGGAAGTTGAAAATGAAATTGTAAAAGACTCTGACAGTTTGGCTGGCAGTACGGCGCACATGAAAAAGGAAATTGAAAATCAAAATGTTTACGCTTCAAAAGTTATGGTAAATATGCAAAAACTGATGATTGCTTCGGAATCTGTAAACACTGCAAGTTCTGGAATTTCGTCGTACACAGAAAATCTTGCGCAGGAAGCAAAAAATCTTGCTGAACTTGCAGAACGAACAGCAAACGCAGCAGAAAAACTTATGACAATTATGAAACTTGATTGATGAAAAATCTGCGGTTCTACAGAAAATTTTCTGTGTGCCAAAAGTATTGTTTAAAACAAAAAACTTCGCTGTTAAGAAGAAAATTAACTTTTCAGCGAAGTTTTTTTTGTACTAATAAAAATTTTTTTTAGTCAAAAAAATCAGCAAATCAAAAATTATACAAACTTTTTAATTGTCTGAACTGGCTCAAGCATTTTATTTTTTACTGCAACAATGTAAGAGCCAACAATGGCTGTTATACAATCAATCGCTGCTGCAAAGGCACAAATAATTGGCGCAACATTTCTTAGCAAAAGATAACCTGTTTCAAATCCGCGACCATACAAAGAACACATAATTGTAATTGCAAAAAATGGACCGCCGCTAGGAATTTCAGCAAGTGCGAAAGATAAAATAAATGAAATTCCTGTAATCCACAAAACGTCTAAAACTGTAATTCCCAAATATGAATATGAACGCATAATCAGAACAAAACAAATGCTTTGAACTAAAGCCGCACCGCCTCTTCCGAAAATCGCAAATAAAGGAAACGAAACCGAATTTACTCTTCTGCGAATTCCTAAATTTTCCTTTCCGTGATGCATATTTAATCCCAAAGTGAAATTTGTGTCTCCGCTGAAAAATGCAACCATCAAAGGAGCAATGCTTGCGTAAATCACTTTAAACGGATGATGATCGTGGCAAACTGTTCTTAAAATAATCGGATAAATTACAAATGTAACTAAAACAAAATCAACAAAAAGAACTAAAATTAAATAATTGTAAACTTTAAGTTCAAAAATATGACGCAAATTTATTGTCCAGCGCGCCATTATTGCAACCATTCCAACGCAAAGAATGTCAATTATAAACGCTAAAACTGTGTAAAAAACTTTGCTTAAAGATTCAAAAAGTGTGAAACTTGCTTTAGACGCATTTTTGTCGCTTGCAGCCGCTCCTCCAACTAAACCAGCAAAAATAAAACATGGCAGAAGATAAGAACCGTCAAGTAAGGTTTCCAGCGCAGAATAAGGGAAAAGTTTTGTAAGTAAATCTTGCCAATTAAATTGCGAAGCTTCATTTATTTTTTCTACAGTGATTGGAATTCTTGGAAGTTTTATAAGTAGGGCTGATAAAATTCCCAGAAAAGTTAAAAGTAAACTTGAAATTATGATTGTTGAAAAAGTCCAAATGCCGGTTTTTAAAAGTTGATTTTCTTCGCGAAGTTTGTAAATTGAAGTTGCAACTGAAAAAAACAACAGCGGAATTATAATATAACGTCCAAATCGAACAACTAAATCAGAAATAAAATTTAAAACAGATTGTGCGCCAGGACTGTCGATTGGAATTACAAATGCGGAAACTATTCCCAGTCCGATTCCAATTAAATATTTTAGCCAAATTTTCATAAAGTGAATTATACTAGAGCATATTTCAAAAGTCTATTACGTTTTGAAACTTCTTTATTCGTTTAGTAAAACAATTATTCTAACTGAGGAAGTTAAAAAAAATCAGTTTAAATAGCAAAATTTTTTTCCTCTAAATCAGTATAAGCGATTATTTTTCATTTCTTCCATTCTACATTACACCCACAATTGCAGACAATATCTAATACAAAAATCCAAACAGCCACAATGGAATCTTAGAACCGATACCTGTTTCAATTCCATCAGAGGCAACAAAAGCATTTTCCAGAGTTTTTATCTGCTCGCCTGTTTTGCTTTTTCCACCGCATTCGATTGTGTATTTATCATTTACATAAAAATCGCTGACTTCTGAAAATTCAAGCGACTGATTATACGAAAGCTGATTTACAAGGAAAGTCTCTCTTACATTACCCTTGTCAACATTTTTACCTTGATACATATACATCAGGTTTGTATTTTCAAGAAAGATTTTATCAGGCTTTTGAAGGGAACTTACACCTTTCAAGTCTTTGAATAAAGACTCAATTAATTTT
Source organism: uncultured Treponema sp. (assembly GCA_964503435.1). Lineage (GTDB taxonomy): Bacteria > Spirochaetota > Spirochaetia > Treponematales > Treponemataceae > Treponema_D. The sequence goes on along the minus strand of CAZDAY010000058.1, from coordinate 4,773 downwards.
GCATCTGTAAGACTGTTTATGTATGAAAGCAAGGTTGCTCTGTTTAATTCTATTGCTGCAGAGATTTTTGAAGTGTTCAGCATAAAAGGAGAGCTCTCTGCAATTATTGCCAAAAGTTTTTTGAGTTTTGGAACGTAGCTTACATCAATTTTTCGTAAAAGCGGAAGCTCAACTTCAAGAATCATGTTGATTGTCTCTTCCAGCTTCATGTAGTAAGTATCAATTCCTTCCATAAAGAAAGGGTAGTAACCTGTTTTCAGATATTCATCAAAATATTCAAATGGTTTTACCTTGCTGCAGATTTCAAATGCATGTTTTGTATGATTCTGTAAAATCTCTTCCAGTGAAAGTTCATTAAAATTATTTCCTGTTTTGATATTCAAAAATTCTCTGAAAGAAAGTCCCTGCATTTTGTACATTACCGGCCTGCGACTTAAATCTGCACGTGCATCAAGAATCTGAAGAAGGAAAGAGCCAGTAAACACAACCTGCAGTTCAGGATAATTATCATAAATATTTTTGATGTAAACAGGCCAGTCTGGATATTTATGAACTTCGTCCACATAAAGAATCTTACCGCCATTTTTAGAAAAAGAATCGGCAAGATCAAGGAGAGAATTTTTTGCAAACCAGATGTTATCAAGACTTACAAAAAGAGCTTTTCCAGATTCAACTAAATCCAGATGATTATTCTTAAGATGCTGAAGGAGAAGGGTAGTTTTTCCGCATCCTCTAGCACCTTTAATTCCAATCAACCGGGAATTCCATTTAATTTTCTTATCGATAGACCTTACAAAAGTCTCTTTAGTATTACGGATTCTTTTTGCGGATATTTCAATTAGGTTCGTATAATCAATCATCATAAGTTTAGTATACAATATAAAGTTAAAATTGTATAGTAAGATATACAAAAAACTGTTAAAACTGTTCAGTATAGTAAACACAAAATAATAAAGATTGTTTATTAGACTAAACAATTATCTTGTTCTTGTTCAAAAATACGCTTTATTTCAGTCCCAGAATTTTTTTAAATCACTTTTACTCAAAAGCTTTCCGTAGCTCACAACTTTTCCGTTGATTACAAGGCCTGGAATACTCATTACGCCGTACTTCATAACTTCCTTAATGTCTATTACGTTTAGTCATTATTTGCAAAGTAAATCTTATATGTTATACTAGTAAATTATGGAAAAAACTATTCTTGTTGCCGGAAAAAATATGCCGGAATGTGCTAAGTTTTGTGAAGCACTTTCTAGCGGAGGCAAAAAAGTTTCTGCGACTTCTGCGGAATTAGAGAATTTTGAAGAAACAAAAAAAACTGTCGCTGAACGCAAGGCTCAAATGCTTTCGTATAATGAATCAAAAAATATAGAAGCTCAAAGCGGAATTTGCACTTTTGAATGGAACAAGGCATCTGCACTTTCTACACGTTCGCTCATTTTGCAAACAGAAAATTTTTTTGGCGGTTTAGATGAAGCCATACTTTACTTTGATGAGGAATGGTTTTCTTCACATGCACAAAAAATGGATGCCGAAGAAGTTTCGCGTTGTGCTGATGAAATGATTTTAGGTTTTCAAAATCTTACTTTGGAACTTTTAAATCGTTTTGAAAAAAAATATTCAGATTCTCCGTTTACTTTGATTTTTGTTTTAAATGAATGTCCTTGTGTTGCAGACGCTTTAAGGCTTCCGAGTTTGAGAAATGGTTCTGTTGCAATCGCATCGCCTTTAGTTGCATCCGCTGCTTCGGCATTTTCAAGTTTTGCAGAAAATATTGCAGCAATGTTTGGAGATTCGCCTTTTGTAAATATCGTTTTGGTCAGAGATGATTATGCTCACGATAAAACTTTTGGCGAGGCTGAAAAAGCAAAATGGTTTTTAGATTATTTAAATGAAATATCGCAATTAAAAAATAAACTTAGCGCAAAAAAATCAATGCAATGGATAAAAGTCGGTTCTAAAATTTCCAATTCAGTTTTTGAAAATTTTAGTTTGGGCAAATTGAATAAATTATTTAAAAAATAGTTAAAAACTTGCGGAATAAAAAAAATGGGTTTGCAAATAAATATTCCTTTTATTTTAGAAAGTTTAATAAAAATTGTTTTAAGCATTTTCTGTGGATTTGTGCTCGGGCTTGAACGCAAAAGACATAATCAGATTGTTGGAATGCGCACTTTGATTTTGATAAGTTCGTCATCAACTTTGATGGGAATTCTTTCTTATTACATGGCGTGCCCTGACTTGAGCGGGATTTCTGTTGGTGGCGATGTTACAAGAATTTCGGCTGGCGTTGTAAGCGGAGTGGGATTTCTTGGTGCTGGTGCAATTTTAAAGCAGGGACTTAACATAAAGGGCTTGACTTCTGCGGCAATAATTTGGACAACTGCATCTTTGGGACTTGCTTTGGGTGGCGGATTGTATGTGCAAAGTTTGTTTTTGCTGGTTATAATTTTAGTTTTTCTGGTTAGTTTGGAAAAACTTGAAGGCAAACTTTTTCCGGCAGGCAGCATAAAAACTTTACATTTGTGTTTTGAAACCGACAGTCTGGATATGATAAAATTAAAAAAGATTATCGAAAAGCATAATTTTATTGTAGTTGATTTAAATATGAGCCGCGTGATTTCTTCTAAACAAATCATCATAAGATATTCAGTAAAAGCACCACATGAAAATGATTTTTCTGCACTTATCGAAGAACTAAAAACTATTGGAAACTTAACTGAATTTTCAATCACTGATTAAAAATTTGTGAATCCTAAAACTCTAAATCGTGAAATAAAACAAAACAAAATGCCAATGTACGAAAATCCTTTAATCATACAATCTGATAGAACGCTTTTGCTTGATGTTCATGCTCCTCGTGCAGAAGAATGTCGAAATGCTCTTATTCCGTTTGCTGAGCTTGTAAAATCGCCAGAACATTTACATACTTATCAGTTAACGGCACTTTCTTTATGGAACGCAGCAAGTGCAAATTTTACGAGTGAACAGGCGGTTCAGGTTTTAAAAGAATATGCGCGTTATGAAGTTCCTCAAAATGTGATTGCCTGGATAAAAGAAACTTCAGAGCGTTTTGGAAAAATCCGTCTTGTACAAGGTCCAATTTTAAACGAAACAAATCAAAAAGAGCGGACAGAATATCTTTATTTACTTTGTAATTCACCTTTTGTGTTTAAGGAAATTTCAGCGAATCCTGCTCTAAAAAAATTTTTAATTCCCTGCGAATATGATGAAAATGTAAACAAAAATTCTGCTTTTAAAATCAAAATCACTGAAGATGAAAAAAACTTTTGTTTTATGATTCAACTTACTGACCGCGGAATAATTAAACAGCAACTTTTGAAATTTGGCTGGCCGGTAAAAGATGATGTTCCTTTGATTGACGGTGAACATTTAGAAATAAATTTGCGCGAGTTCACAAGTTCTGGAAAAAAATTAGAAATTCGTGATTATCAGAAAAATGCTTCTCATTCTTTAATTGGTGACAAGGGACCGGGCACTGGCTTTGGAACTATAGTTTTGCCTTGTGGCGCTGGGAAAACGATTGTTGGAATGACGATTATGTCAGAATTAAAAACCGCAACTTTAATTGTTACAACAAATATTTCTGCGGTTCACCAGTGGATTGATGAATTGCTTGACAAAACTGATTTAACAAGAGAGCAAATCGCTGAATATACCGGTGAATCTAAAACCATAAAACCTGTTACAGTTGCGACTTATCAAATTTTAACCTGGCGACCAGATAAGGTGGGACCTTATCCACATTTCAATTTGTTTCGTGAAAAAAATTGGGGCTTAATTATTTACGATGAAGTTCACATGTTGCCGGCTCCAGTTTTTCGGGTTGCGGCGGAATTGCAAACGGTTCGTCGTGTTGGTTTAACAGCAACTCTTGTGCGCGAAGATAATTGTGAGGGGTATGTGTTTTCGTTGGTTGGACCAAAGCGTTATGATGTTCCATGGAAAGAATTGGAAAAGTCAAAGTGGATTGCAAGTGCTCAGTGCATTGAAGTGCGGCTCGATTTGGAAGCGTCAAAAGAATTAGAATATGCGGTTGCGCCACCAAGACAAAAATACAGAATTGCAAGTGAAAATTCCATAAAACTTAAACTTGTTGATTTGTTAATAAAAAAATTCCCAGACGATAAAATTCTTGTGATTGGTCAATATTTAAATCAACTGGAAGAAATTTCAAAAATTCTAAATGCGCCAATCATCACTGGAAAAACTCCAAATTCCGAACGCGATAAAATTTACGCTGATTTTCGTTCTGGAAAAATGAATGTTTTGGTTGTAAGTAAGGTTGCAAATTTTGCAATAGATCTTCCGGACGCAAGCATGGCAATTCAGGTAAGCGGAACTTTTGGTTCAAGGCAGGAAGAAGCTCAGCGTTTAGGACGAATCTTGCGCCCAAAAGAACGACAGTCAAAATTTTTTACGCTGATTACAAAAAATACTGTAGAAGAAGAATTTGCTTCTAACCGCCAAAAATTTCTTGCTGAACAAGGATATTCTTATCGCATTTTGCTTTATCACGATGAAGAAAGTTTAAACGAACTTGATGAAGAAAAATTTTTGGAGAATTTTTAAAAATGAATTTAGAGCCAAAAGTAAAAAAAATAATTGCATGGCGCGAAAGTTTGACAGTTTTGCCCGACAGCCAGTTTTTTGAATTGATTCACATTTATCTGGGCAAGGTAAAAACTCCTTACAACAAAACCGATTTAATTGAGCAAGTTTCAAATTTTTTGCGCAAAGATGAAAATAAAA
>CAZDAY010000057.1:0-8976 GCA_964503435.1 uncultured Treponema sp. | reverse complement strand
GTTTGTACAGCTGTGTTCGGTTTTTTCGGTTTCATATTATTTACACGTGTACATCCGCCACGTTTCTGCGGACAAGACTCAAGTGCGGGAGCTTTAGTTCTGTTTGCAGCAGTCTGACGACCTTTACGAATTAACTGATTTATTGTAGGCATCGGCCTTTTCTCCTATATTTTGACCCAATCAGCACCTTGGGTAGTTTAAACAAAACGATTTAAAGATAATACCGAATTCATCAATATTCGGTCAATAGAATTTTGATGAATTCTCAATTATCAAATCACAAATTTATAAATTTTAGTTCAACCTTTTTTAACAGATGCTGAAACAAGTTCAGCATGCCATTTTTTTTAATCTTCGTCGTTAGATTCAACTGAAGCAAGAGGAATTTCTGCACTAGCCTCTTCTTCTGCTCTTTCTTGACGACGACGTTCAAGAATTTCTTCCATTTTTTTCTGAAGGTCAGATGATGATTCATCATAAAGCTTAATGTCGTGATATTGACGCATACCGGTTCCTGCAGGAATCATATGTCCAATAATTACATTTTCCTTTAATCCGCGTAAATGATCAATTTTTCCTTGAATTGCAGCATTTGTAAGAACACGAGTTGTTTCCTGGAATGATGCAGCGGAAATAAACGAATCTGTTGCAAGTGCCGCCTTTGTAATTCCCTGGAACATTGGGCGAGCAATAGCAGGTTGTCCACCTTCAGCAATAACACGTTCATTTTCTTCACGGAAAGAATATTTATCAATTTGCTGACCAAAAATGAATCTTGTATCACCAACGGAAACAATTTCAACTTTTTTAAGCATTTGACGAATAATTGTACCGATATGTTTATCGTTAATATCAACACCCTGAGCACGATAAACTGACTGAATTTCATCCATCAAGAAATTCTGCAATGAATCTTCGCCGAGCACATTAAGAACATCATGAGCATCAACTGAACCATCGCAAAGTTTTTCTCCGGCTTCAACCATATCACCATCACGAACAAGCAGGCGTTTTGACACTGGAACAAGATGAGTAAATTCTTTTCCATAATCATCAATAACAATAACAGAACGTTTACCTTTTACGTTTTTACCAAATTTTACTGTGCCAGAAATTTGAGAAATAACGGCAGGATTTTTTGGTTTACGAGCTTCAAACAATTCAGAAACACGAGGCAAACCAAGAGTAATATCGTTTGCTTTTGCAACTTCTTTTTGAATGTGAGCAAGAACTTCTCCCGCTTCTACACTTGCATTATCATCAACCAAAAGCTGTGCACCAGCAGGCAAATAATAACTTCCAAGTTCATTACCAACTTCATCGCAAATTCTGATTTTTGGCTGCTTAACATCAAGTTGAACACCATTGATTAAACGCTGAACCTTTCCTGTAAGGTCATCTTCTTTTTGCTCAAGCGTTGCACCTGGAATAATATCTTCATAATGAACATAACCTGAAACTTCAGCAATAATCGGTTCGTTAAATGCATCAAATTCACCAACTGGCTTTGTAGAATCCGCAAGACTATTTGGATTTACGTAGTTTGCATAAATTGTTGAACCGTTTGCAATTTCAACTTTTTGATCATTACCAACAAGATAAAGAGTATTGTCAATGATAAGAATTCTTCCGGAATCAGAAGCAAGAACATCTTTGCCATTTTGTCGTAAAATAACATTGTCCTTTCTTACACGCGAACCGTCAGCAACAAGAATTTCGTCTGATGAATTAATATTGTACTTATTGAAGAGTTTTGTAACAATCATTGAACCACGACGAGTAAAGAGCCAGTCGCCTTTTTTAGTTACAACGTGAGTTCCTGCAACATTCAAAATTAAAACAGGATATTTCATTGTAATGTGATTATCTTCTGTTGTTGTTTCAGCCGCACCACCAGTGTGGAATGTTCGGAGTGTTAACTGAGTACCTGGCTGACCGATTGACTGTGCCGCAATAGTTCCAACTGATTCACCAATTTCAACGATTTTGTTACGCGCCAAATCTTTTCCATAACATTTAACACAAATGCCATGTTTACTTTCGCAGGTAAGAACAGTTCTGATTTTTACTTTTTCAACACCAGCCTTGTCGATTTTTTGAGCAAGAACTTCATCAATATATTCGTTAACATCGCAGAGAAGTTCTCCGGAAACAGGGTCCACTACACGTTCAATAGTATAGTGTCCAACGATTCTGCTTGCCAAAGGAACTTTTATTTCATCGCCTTCTTTTATTGCAGTGTAATCAATTCCGTTGATTGTGCCACAATCTTCTTCGTTAACAACAACATCTTGGGCAACATCAACAAGACGACGTGTCATATAACCAGCATCGGCAGTTTTAAGAGCAGTATCAGAAAGACCTTTTCGAGCACCGTTTGACGAAATAAAGTATTCAATAACCGAAAGTCCTTCCTTGAAGTTTGATTTTACAGGAAGTTCAATAATCGCACCGTTTGGTTTCTGCATAAGACCACGCATTGCAGCGAGCTGAGACATCTGTTTTTTAGAACCACGCGCACCAGAGTTTGCCATCATAAAGATTGTATTGAAACCTTCTTTATCTTTTGACATTTTGTCGTACATCAAATTTGTAAGTTCATCAGTTGTCTTTCCCCAAATTTCAATAGAACGCTGATATCTTTCTTCTGGAGTAATTTCGCCATTGTCCCATTGCTTAACGATTTTTTCAACTTCTTTTTCAGCCTTCTTTACTTCTGCATTTTTTTCTTCAGGAACAATAATGTCGTCCATAGAAAGTGTTGCGCCGTAGAAAGTTGCGTTTTTATAACCAGTCGCTTTAATACAATCTAGCATTTGAACTGTAAGCCAAGATCTGTCACTTGCATAAAGACTTGCGAGAAGTTTGCGAAGTTTATTGTCTTCGAGAGGACTTGTTCTGTTGAAAATACGGTCGATATCTTTGCGCAAAAGCTGATCGGCTAAAATTTGTTCCATTACTTGCGCATCAAGTTTTTCAACACCATATTTTTCTGTAATAAGCGCACGAATTTTTTTATCTGAAGATTGCTGAATGTGATATACAGATTCAATCATCTTTTTAAGCTGCTTATCGCCCAACTGTCTGTTCTGATAGTCGATTTCTTCAGGCATTGCTTCGTTAAAAGCAAGACGACCAGCCGAAGTAACAAGATATTTACTGTCTGGTTCAGGATCTTCTGCAATACATTTATTGAGTCCAGATTTATGAATTTTAATTTCTGCCTGCCAGTCCAATGCTCCCGAAGTTGCAGCAAGACGAACTTCATCAGCAGAACTAAACAATTTGCCAGTTCCCTTTACCGCTTTAATTACTTCGCCAGACTCATTTGTTCTTTGAGGTTTAATTGAAGTCATATAGTAAATGCCAAGAACCATGTCTTGCGATGGATTTACAATAGAATTTCCGTTTGCAGGGTCAAGCAAGTTTCGTGCAGAAAGCATTAAAGTCCAGCATTCCATTTGCGCTGCCTGTGTAAGAGGAACGTGAATAGCCATCTGGTCGCCGTCAAAGTCAGCATTAAATGCCTTACAAGCCAGAGGATGCAATTTAAGTGCCTTACCAGAAACAAGAACCGGCTCAAATGCCTGAATACCAAGTCTGTGCAATGTAGGCGCACGGTTAAGCATAACCGGATGTTCGCGAACAACTTCATCAAGAACAGCAAAAACTTCTGTTGCTTCTGTGTCAACCATTGTTCTGGCACGCTTTAAACTTCCAACAATCTGCTTATCCATTAACTTTTTCATGATAAACGGTTTGAAAAGTTCAAGTGCCATTTTTTCAGGAACACCGCACTGCCAAAGTTTAAGTTCTGGTCCTACAACAATTACAGAACGTCCAGAATAGTCAACACGTTTTCCTAAAAGATTCTGGCGGAATCGACCTTGCTTACCTTTAAGCATATCGCTGATTGATTTAAGCGGACGATTTGAAGCACCTTTTACAACCCGCTGCTTACGTTTTGTATTGTCAAAAAGAGAATCAACTGCTTCTTGCAACATACGTTTTTCATTACGAATAATGATGTCTGGAGCAGAAAGTTGCTGTAATCTCTTAAGACGATTGTTGCGGTTAATAACACGACGATACAAATCATTTAAATCTGATGTAGCAAAACGACCGCCTTCAAGCTGAACCATAGGACGAAGATCTGGCGGAATTACAGGAATTACATCAAGAATCATCCAGGAAGCCTTATTTCCTGAGTTAATGAAATTTTCTACGATTTCAATACGTTTTAAAAGACGCTTATCACTTTTGTCGCCTTTTTCAATCATCTTCTGGCGCAATTCTGCTCTAAGTGCTTCGAGATCAAGATTTTCAAGCAAGGTTTTAATTGCTTCGGCACCTATTCCCGCAGAAAATGATTCACCGTAACGTTCTTTACCTTCAATATATTCATCTTCGGTTAAAAGCTGATTTTTTTTGTATTCAGTATCACCAGGATCAGTTACAATGTATTTTTCGTAATACAAAACTGAACGCAAAGATGCAACCTGCAAATCCAAAAGCAAGCCCATACGACTTGGCACTGAATGATAATACCAAATATGACTTACTGGAGCAGCAAGTTCTATATGTCCAGTGCGTTCACGTCTAACTTTAAAGTGGGTAACTTCAACACCACAGCGATCACAAACAACGCCTTTATAACGAATGCTTTTGAATTTTCCGCAGTAACATTCCCATTCTTTTGTTGTACCAAAAATACGTTCGCAAAACAAACCGTCGCGCTCTGGACGAAGAGTACGATAATTTATTGTTTCTGGTTTTTTAACTTCACCATAAGACCACTTTTTGATGATGTCTGGTGAAGCAAGTTTTATTTTCAGACTTGAAAAATCCTGAATATCACGCATTTTCTTTCTCCTTATTAAAACCTGAACTTGCATTATCAATTAACTCTTGATCGCGTTCAGTAAGAGCAATAGGTTTTCCTTTATCGTCATAAATTGTAAAGTCAAGTGCCAAACCTCTCATTTCCTGAACCAAAACATTGAATGATTCTGGAACTCCGATTGGTGCACTTGGATCACCTTTTACAATCGCTTCGTAAACTTTAGAACGACCATTCATATCGTCAGATTTAATAGTCATCATTTCCTGCAAAGTATTTGCTGCTCCGTACGCTTCAAGAGCCCAAACTTCCATTTCTCCAAGACGCTGACCACCAAACTGTGCTTTACCGCCGAGTGGTTGCTGAGTTACAAGAGAATATGGACCAGTTGAACGAGCGTGCATTTTGTCGTCAACAAGGTGATGCAATTTCATAAAGTAAATTACGCCAACAAAAATTGGATTAACAAAGGTTTCGCCTGTATAACCATCATGAACCTTTTGCTTACAGTCCGCAGAAAGTCCCGCTTCCTTAAGTTTTTCTGCAATTTGTTCCTGACTTGGAGTTTGGAATGCAGGAGAATTGTACCATTCCTTCAGCACAAGACCCGCTCTTCCAAGTTCGCTTTCCATAATCTGACCAATATTCATACGCGAAGGTACGCCTAAAGGATTAAGACAAACATCAAGTGGAGTTCCATCATCAAGATAAGGCATATCTTCTTCTGGAAGAATACGAGCAACAACACCCTTATTTCCGTGTCTACCAGCCATTTTATCGCCAACAACAAGTTTTCGTTTATCAGCAATAATAATTTTGATTTTTTCGTTTACACCAGGATTAAGTTCATCACCTTCAGAACGTTTTAAACGCTGAACATCAATTACAACGCCTTGAACTCCGTGTGGCAATTTTAATGAAGTATCACGAACTTCTTTTGCTTTTTCACCGAAAATCTGCTGCAACAAGCGGAATTCTGGAGTTGTTTCAGTTTCATTTTTTGGAGTTACCTTACCCACAAGAATATCTCCAGAACGAACCTTTGCACCAATTCTAACAATTCCTTCCTGATCAAGATTTTCAAGTGCCTTTTCTGATGTATTTGGAACATCTCGAGTAATGCGCTCCGGACCAAGTTTTGTATCGCGAAGTTCAGTTTCAAATTCGTGGATATGCATAGATGTGTACATATCTTCTTTTACAACTCTTTGGCTTATAAGAACAGCATCCTCGTAGTTGTAACCATTCCAAGGCACAAATCCAACTAAAAGATTTCTACCAAGTGCAAGTTCGCCGTTAAAAGTTGCAGGACCGTCAGCAATAACATCGCCTTTTTTAACTTTCTCGCCCACTTTAACTGTTGGACGCTGATGATTACAAGTGTCAGCATTATTTTTCTGATACTTTAAAAGATGATATTCATCAAGTTCTTTTGAATCATTTGGTTTGATTTTAATAAGATCACTTTCAACCCAAACAACTTCGCCATCATGTTTTGCCTTAACAAGAACGCCAGAATCATAAGCGGCCTTTGCTTCCATACCAGTTCCAACATGTGGAGGTTCTGGGAAAAGAAGAGGAACTGCCTGACGCTGCATGTTACAACCCATCAAAGCACGGTTAGCATCATCGTGTTCAAGGAAAGGAACTAAAGAAGCCGAAACTGAAATTACTTGACGAGGAGAAACGTCCATATACTGAACATCTTTTGGAGAACGGCTTGTATAATCACCGCGATAACGAGTTGGAATCAAATCTGTTGGGAACGAACCATCCTTGCCCATTCCTTCAGTCACCTGTCCAACAACATATTTATCTTCATCCATTGGCGAAAGATATTCAACTTTATTTGTTGCCTTACCATTTTCAACTTTACGATAAGGTTCTTCAAGGAAACCGTATTCGTTAATGCTTGTATAAATTGCCAGTGAAACAATCAAACCAATGTTTGGACCTTCAGGAGTTTCAATCGGGCACATTCGACCATAATGTGTGTAGTGAACGTCACGAACTTCAAAGCCTGCTCTGTCGCGAGAAAGACCGCCAGTTCCCAAAGCACTAAGACGTCTTTTATGAGTAAGTTCTGAAAGTGGATTACACTGATCCATAAACTGAGAAAGTTGTGAAGAACCAAAAAATTCACGGATTGCAGAAACGATTGGTTTTATAGAAATTAAATCCTGAGGTTTCAAAGTTTCAGTATCTTTAAGATTCATTCTATCTTTTGCAATTCGTTCCATTCTTGAAAATGCAATTTTAAACTGATTTGTAAGAAGTTCTCCAACGCAACGAACACGACGATTTCCCAAATGGTCAATATCATCAAGATATTCATCGCCAATATAAACGTTGATAAGATGTTTCATTGTTTGAATAATATCTTCTTTTACCAAAGTGTTATCTTCTTTTGGCGGATCATATTCAAACTTTTTGTTGAGTTTATAACGACCAACACGACCCAAATCATAGCGGCGAATACTAAAGAACATAGAATTCAAATCTTTTTCCGCAGATTCAATGCTGATTGGTTCGCCTGGCATAAGAACCTGATAAACCTTGCTGATACATTCAGCCAAAGTTGGTTCATCTGCACTTTCGCTTCCGTCTTTTGCAAAAATAAGCTCTTCTTTTTCAAAGCAGTTAACAATCATATCGCTGTTTAAAGAAAGGTTTACTTCTTTTTGATCTGAAGATTTTCTTGAATCAAATTTGATTACACAAATATTTTTTACGTTATTTGTGAGCAAATCATCAATATCATGCGGATGAAGTTTATCGCCTGCTCTAAAAAGCTTCTTTTCTTCGCCACTTTCTTCATCTTTTAGAATGATAGCTTTTGCAAGAACCTTTCCAACAAGTTTTTCTCTTTCTTCTGAATTTGAAGGAACTTCAAGTTCTTCTGTTTTATAAAATGCTTCAATTATTTCTTCACGACTTGAATAACCAAGTGCACGCAGGAAAATTGTGCCTAAAATCTTCTTTTTGCGGTCGATTTTTGCGTAAATTAAATCTTTTTTCTGATCAATTTCAAATTCAAGCCAAGAGCCACGATAAGGAATAATTCTTGAAGAAAAAACTCCTTTGTCATTTTGGAAAATTACACCTGGCGAACGGTGAATCTGACTAACAACAACGCGTTCTGCACCATTGATGATGAATGTGCCCCTATCAGTCATAAGAGGAACATCACCCATATAAATATCTTTCTGAAGAATTGTACCAGTGTCCTTATACACAAGATTTATTCTTGCTTTTAAAGGAACTGCATAAGTTGTACCTTTTCTTTTACATTCAAGTTCATCGAATTTTATATTATCGAAATCAAGTTCATAAAATTCATATTCAAGGGACATATTTTCTGTAGGACTTTTGATTGGAAATGTTGATGTAAAAACTTCTTGTAATCCCTGATTCTTTAGTGGTTCTTTTTTTTCAAGTTTTTCTTTTTGAATAAAACTTTCATACGAAGAAAGTTGAATTCCTATAAGGTTTGGCATTTCCTGAAAATCAGAAATATCCTTACCAATATACTTTCTTACGATAGTTTTGCTTTTTGCAAACATTATTTACCTCGTAGGTTTGAAACTGGTCCTGGTAGAGCCGCTACAAGCAAAAACTTTGCTCAGCACGAGAACAACAGTCCTAACGGAGTTTCTGTTCCGGCAGAAAATTTAATAAGACATCAAAATATTTTCTGCTATTTTCTTATTGACGCCTAAAAGCCTCAAGAATACAAACTTCCTGAAGCTTATAAATTAAGATTTGAGTAAGGCTTTCAAGCATAAATGTATGCTTGAAAAATAATTATGTAAAACTTGAAGTAAAATCTTAAGCAAAATTATTTTTTGCTCGCCTTTCCGCCAGCTGCTTCAATATCAGCAATCATCTTATCAGCATCTGCCTTAGATACGCCTTCTTTAACAACCTTTGGAGCACCTTCAACAAGTGCCTTTGCTTCACCAAGTCCAAGACCTGTAATAGCACGAACTGCTTTAATAACAGCAATCTTTTTGTCTGCTTGAATAGATTCAAGTGTAACAGTGAATTCTGTTTGTTCTTCTGCTGCTGGTGCTGCTGGACCTGCTGCTACTGCTACAGGTGCTGCTGCTGAAACACCAAATTTTTCTTCCATTGCT
>CAZDAY010000056.1:0-9050 GCA_964503435.1 uncultured Treponema sp. | reverse complement strand
AATTTTAGGTCTGCAAACTTTTGCACAATCTGCGGAAAAAACGGTTGATGTAATTTTTATGCATGATATACATTCTTTTCTGGACGCAACTCCAAAAGTTAAAACGCTGATTGACCAGCAGAAATCTGTAAATCCGGAAACTTTGGTTCTTGACGCTGGCGATTTTTCGATGGGAACCTTGTATCAAACTATTTTTACAACGCAAGCGGCGGAACTGCGAATTTTGGGCAAACTGGGTGTTGTTGCTACCACGCTTGGCAACCACGAATTTGATTTTGGTGCAGACGGTTTGGCAAAAATGCTTGTGGCGGCAAAAAATTCTGGCGACAGTGTTCCAGAAATGCTTCTTTGTAATGCACGCTGGGACACTAACAACGATTATACGCGAACTTTTAAAGATGCAATGGATTATTATGGCCAAAAGGATTATATGATTATCCAGAAGGATGGTTTGAACATTGCATTGATTGGCGTTTTTGGAAAAGATGCTTTACGTTGCACACCAACCTGCGAAACTGCTTTTGATGAAATTACGGATGCTGTTCGTCGCACAGTTGATTACATTAAGGCTAACGAAAATGTTAATATGCTTGTTTGTATTTCTCACAGCGGAACCAACAAAATTCCTGACCGCTCAGAAGATCAGCTTTTAGCTAAGGCAGTTCCTGAACTTGATTTGATTATCAGCGGACATTCTCACACGGTTTTAGATGAACCGATTATTGAAGGCGAAACTACTATTGCATCTTGTGGCGCTTACAATGCTCATTTGGGAACTTTAAGTTTGACTTCTAAAGAAAATGGTCGCTGGCAGGTTTCAAAATATAATTTAGTTGATTTATCTGACGATTCTATTCCAGAAGATTCTGATTTAAAAGCAACTTTAGCGTCTTATGTACCACTTATTGATGCAGAATATTTGTCTCAGTTTGGTTTAACAAGTCAGCAAGTTTTAGCTCACACTTCCCGCTCGCTAGATGTAAAACACGAAGTTGGCTATTTAATGGCACAGGCAATGTATAATACTTTAAAGAAAAGTGGCGTTCCTGTTGATTTTGCTACAGTTCCAAGCGGAGTTTTGCGCGGCACTTACGATGAAGGCGACATTACAGTTTCTGATGTTTTTGATTCATATTCACTCGGAATTGGTCCAGATAAAATCAGCGGTTATCCTTTGATTGCGGTTTATCTTACTGGCAGAGAAATTAAAAATGTTTGCGAAATTGATGCGACACTTTCGCCGATTGACGGCACAGTTAGACTTTTTATGTGGGGAATTGCTTACGATTACAATCCAAATCGTCTGCTTTTGAATAAAGTTACTGATGTTTATTTTGTACAAGAAGATGGCACTAAGGAAAAAATTGATAACAAAAAACTTTATTGCGCCGTAACTGATATTTACACAGGAATGATGTTAGGTTCAGTTTTAAATATGACAAAGGGCTTAGTTTCAATTATTCCTTACAACGAAGATGGAACGCTTGTTGAAGATTTTAATGAAAAAATTATTTATCGTTCTAATGGCACTGAACTTAAAGGCTGGATTGCTATTGCTGAAGGTCTTGCTGATATGAAAGAAATTGGCGATTATTCTAAAACAGAAGAGTTCTATGTAACAGAAAAGAAAAGCATAAATCCAATTAACTTGCTAAGAGCGCCTTCTAAATTTGCAGCGATTGTTTACACGGTTATTCTTGTTGTGATTTTGATAATCGTAGGAATTGTTGTGCTTTGTGTTTGCGTTTCTAAACATAAAAAATCAAAGCGTCAGGCACTTTTAAACAAAGCAAAGACTGAAAACATCGATTAGCCACTTAGCACAAGTTTTCATAGCAAACTTGCATAAAAAACTGCCAAAATCAGCAATTAAAGTACAAAATCTCTAAATTCCACATCAAATTTCAATTGAAGAACAAAGCATTTCTCATTATTATAGTTGAAATAATTTTCTAAAACTAAAAGAGGAACAAAATGCTTTTAGCACAAATTTTGGCGGTTATTATATTTTTGGGAATGTTTATAGCCGTAATTACAGAAGTTATTGAGCGCCAATGGGTTACATTAATTTGTGGTGCGCTTACTTTAATTCTTGTGTTTGGCTTAGGTTTAAGAAGCTGGACTCCAATCTGGGAAACTTTAAATTTAAGAAACATTTTTACAGCGGAATTCTGGTACAGTTCTGGAAACACTGGGGAAAGTTCAAGCGGAATTAACTGGTCAACAATCATTTTTATTGCTGGAATGATGATTATGGTTGAAGGCATGGCAAGAGTGGGATTTTTCAGATGGCTTTGCATGCTTTTAGCAAAATTAGTTCACTATCAAGTTGTTCCGATTTTTATAACATTTATGTTAATGTCAGCAGTTTTGTCAATGTTTATTGATTCTATTACAGTTATTTTATTTCTTGCGGCAGTTACTGTTGAATTAAGTCAGCTTTTAAAATTTAATCCAGTTTCAATGATTTTAGCGGAAGTTTTCTGTGCAAATTTGGGCGGTTCTGCAACAATGTGCGGCGATCCACCAAACATCATAATCGGAACTTCTTTTGGATATTCATTTGCTGATTTTCTTACAAACACAGGATTGATTGTTTTAATCGCTCTAGTGTTTACAATTGTGTATTTTTATTTAACTTGCCACAAAGAATATGATGAGTGCGGAAAAAATATTGACACTTCAAATTTTCCAAGCCCAAAAAGTGCCATTACAGACAAAGCCGGATTTATAATCAGTTCAGTGATTTTTGCATGTGCTATAGTTTTGCTTGTAACTCACGCAATCACTGGACTTACAGTTGCAACAATCGGAACATTTATTGCGCTTATAACATTGATTAGTTCTCCAAGACACATTCTTGAAATTCTCAAAAAGATTGATTATAAAACGCTTTTATTTTTTGTAGGACTTTTTATTGTTGTTGGAGGATTGGAGCAAACAGGAATTTTAGGTTTAATTGCAAAATTTATCAGTAAAATCAGTGGCGGAAATGCTTACCTAATGATTGGAATTATAATTTGGATTTCTGGCGTAGCATCTGCATTTATTGATAACATTCCATTTGCGGCAACAATGATTCCTATAATCGAATCCTTGGCACAAAGCACAGGCGTTGCTTTACCAACAATGGCATGGGCACTTTCTATTGGAACTGATATTGGAGGAAGTGCAACTCCAATCGGTGCAAGCGCAAATGTTGTGGGCACTTCAGTTGCAGCAAAAGCAGGACATCCAATCAGCTGGGGACAATATTGCAAAAAAAGTACGCCAGCAACATTTATAGTAATATTTATATCAACAATCGTAATTTTCATAAGATATTTGTAAAATTCAAATTTGTGAACTACAATAATAAAAAGTAAAAATTTATGGGAGATATTATGGAAAAGCAAATCATTATTGCTATTGGTCGAGAATATGGCAGCGGTGGACATTTAATTGGTCAAAAAATAGCAGAAAAATATGAAATTCCATTTTATGACAGAAATCTTTTAGATGAAGTTGCAAATATTAAAAATGTTGATTCAGAAATTCTTGCAAAGTATGATGAAAAGCCAAAGAAACTTTTTTTCAGCAGGACTGTACGCGGTTATTCAAATTCTCCGGCAGAAAATATTGCGGAACTTCAGTTTGCACTTTTAAAGCAAAAGGCTGCCGACGATGATTCTTTTGTTGTTTGCGGACGTTGCGCTGATACAGTTCTAAAAAATTTCAAAGGACTTTTAACAATTTTTATTCGTGGAAATGAAAACTCTAAAATTCAGCGAATTATGGAAGTCAGAAAAAAGAGCGAAAAAGATGCAAAAAAAACTATTGCTCGCCATGACAAAACTCGCCGTCTTTACCACAATCATTTTTGCCCAAACAATCCTTGGGGCGAAACAAGTTCTTATGATATTTGTGTAAATTCCAGCGTACTTGGAATTGATGGCACAGTTGAAATTCTTTGCGACTTTATAGATAAGTTTCGTGCTACACTTTAATTTTTAGTTAAGTAGTCCAAACTTCGAATTTTTAACAATAACTTTATTTTGTAAAAAAATGTCATGGGGCTGCGTAAAAAGAATGAAACACTGTGGTTAAAGTTCTCGAAATCTTTAGGTTGAGCAACGTCGAAATCTTTAGGTTGAGCACCGTTTAATATATAGCGTTAAGGTCATTTCGAGAACTCGCAGAAACTTTGTTGTGAATTCAATAAACACACAAGAATTACAAAAAGTCGGAGCAGGAAAATGGCACAATCTTCTGTTAATTGCCAGATTTTAATGCCTGCTCAACACCTAATGCCAACTGGTCGGCACAAGAAGTTTGCTTTGCGCCGCATTTATTTCCCTTTAAAATTTCTACAGTACGTTCTGCAGAACTTCCTTCAAGAAGTTTTCCGATTGCAGCTGTATTTCCTGCACATCCGCCAACAAAATGAACGTTATAAAGTTTTCCGTCTTCAATATCAAAAGAAATTTCCTTTGCACAAACGCCTTTTGGCTTTACATGAAAATTTTGCATAAAATCGACCTCTTGAATTTATTATATCAAAGCATTAAAAATTTTTGCAAGAACTGTAATAAAACTGCCACTTTCTCGCAGTAAAACTTAGCCCCGATATAAATCTGAAAGTTCGCTGTAAACATTTGGAAAGGGTTTTCCAGTTTTTTTTGCAATTTCTGCCACATCATCATATTCGGGCAAAATTCTGTGAACGCCACAAGCATTAACTTCTTTCGCGCGGATTTTTCCGTAAGGTGAATCAAGTTCAAGTTCATTTCGGCAAAGAATTGTGCGTTCCATAAGACTTCGCCTAATTCCGATTGTAGTTGTGTTTTTAAAGATGATTTCTTCTATTTTATAGCGGTCGTTTTCTGTGCAAATTACAGTCAAAAGATACGCCGGCCGATTTTTTTTCATAAAGCACGGAATATAATTTACTTCGCGCGCCCCATTCGATAAAAGTTCATCCATTACAAAACCCAAAGATTCGCTGGTGCAATCATCAATGTTTGTTTCAAGTTTTACGATTTTGTCTGTTGTTTCAGAATCAACTGTGCTAGCATCAACTGCTTCAGCCCTGCCAGTTTTGTCCGTTATGTTTTGCGATGATTTAGCCTTTATGTTGACTGAAGATTTTTCCATTATAATTGCACGCAAAATACTTGGACGCAAATAATTTCTTTTTCCAGCGCCCATCCCGATTTTTTTGATTGTAAACATTTCTGGCAAAATTTTGTCGGTCATTATGGCAGCCACAAAAGCCGCTCCAGTTGGAGTTATAAATTCGCCATTGTCCTGCATTATGTGAAGCGGAAGTTCATAAGTTTGCACAATATTAGACACCGCTGGAACAGGAATTGGCAAAATTCCATGCTGACATCGCACAGTTCCAATTCCTTCATTCAAAAACGGAACAAAAACGCGGTTCACATGCAAACTTTCAAAGCAAACCGCAAACGCAATCACATCAACTATTGAATCAAGCGCCCCAACTTCGTGAAAATGAACTTTGTCCAACGGCAAGTTATGCGCCTTACTTTCCGCCTCCGCAATTATATAGAAGATTTTATGTGCAAGTGCCCTTGCCTTATCAGTCATTTGAGTTTTGTCAATTATTGCAAGAACGTCCGAAAGATTTCTGTGCTCGTGGTGATGTTCGTGTCCGGAGGCTGAGCCTGTCGAAACATCGTAATTGTGATGAAGTTTTTGTTCATGATGATGATGTTCATGTCCACTGCTTGAGTTTGTAGAAGTTTCATGTCCGAAAAGATATTGCATGTCGTGGTCGTGATTTTCGTGTTCACTGTCTAAAATCACGTTAAAATCGCAACAATCAATTCCGCTTTTATTAACACGTCTTATTTCAGTTTTAAATCCATGCGCTGGAATTGAATTCAAAGCCTTCTGCAAAGCCTCTCTGTCTGCACCAGCATCAAGAAGAGCCGCAACCGCCATGTCGCCAGAGATTCCACTGTTGCATTCAAGATACAAATCGCTCATTATCTTTACCTTTTTAAACTCGGACTTATTTAAGTTTCACTTCGTAACTAATTTTCAGTTTAAATCCTAATATATAACTTGTCAATTTTTACTTTGATTTTATTCCCGCACTTTTCCACATTCCGCCAGTCGATTTATTTGAGTGGCAATATACCCTGCTCCGTAACCATTATCTATATTCACCACGCTGATTCCATTTGCGCAAGAATTTATCATCGTTAAAAGAGCCGAAAGCCCGCCTAAACTTGCACCGTAGCCAACCGAAGTCGGGACCGCAATTACAGGAACGCTCACCAAACCACCCACAACACTTGCAAGCGCACCTTCCATTCCGGCAATCGCAATTACACAGTTTGCTTCGTTAAGAACTTCGAGTTTTGAAAGCAGCCGATGAATTCCAGAAACGCCCACATCATAAACACGAGAAACTCTGCTTCCAAAAAATTCCGCAGTTTGAGCCGCTTCTTCTGCAACAGGAATATCAGCAGTTCCACCCGTGCACACTGCAATGTTTCCAATCAAATTTTTGCCTGCCGAAAATTTTTCATCATTTTTTACAGAAATAATCCGCGAAATTTCATCATATTTTGCATTTAAAAGAACGCTTTTTACAAGTTCCGCCTGTTCCTCAGATGCCCGAGTTCCCATCACTTCACCGTTAGCGTTGTAAAGCCGCAGAAAAATTTCTTTTAGAAAATCATCCTTTTTGCCCTGACAAAACACAACTTCTGGAAAACCAGTGCGATTTTTTCTGTCTGTATCGAGTTTTGCAAAATCCAAATCATCGTAGTTTTTAATGCTCATTTTTTCTCCAAATTAAGTTTAACATAGCAGGAGGCAGTTTTGCAGAAAAATTCTCTGTTTATTCTCCCCGCTCCCCTCCCACAGAAAATTTCGCCCGCTTACAGAGGATCTTCTGTTCACCAGAGGATCCTCTGTCCGCAAGAAGATCTCCTGCTCACCAGAAGATCCTCTGTGCTAAGCACCGCCAGCACCAGTCCATTGCGCAAACATTTAATCCTCTTTATCAGACAAAATAGTTTCGTTCATCGCACCAGTTCTGTAACCCTGCAAATCCATTGTAATGTACACAAATCCAATTTGCTTAAACCGCTCCACAATTTCGCTGTGAAACGAAAGCAGTTTTTTCATTTCTTCCGGCAAAACTTCAATTCTCGCAAGATTTTCTCCGTGAATGCGCACACGCAACTGTTTAAATCCATTGTCCAGCAAAAATTGCTCTGCCTTATCAACCATGTCAAGTTTTTTTTCGTTAATTTCTTCGCCGTAAACAAAACGTGACGAAAGACATGCAAACGACTGTTTTTTCCAAGTTGGAAGTTCCATTTCTTTAGAAAGTTCGCGAATTTCTGCCTTGTAAAGATTGCAATGTCGCAAAGGACTTTTAACGCCAAGTTCAGTAATCGCCTGCAAGCCAGGTCTGTAATCGCCGGTGTCATCCATATTGCTTCCTTCACAAACTTCAGCAATACCGTTTTCTTTTGCAAGAGAAATAATTTTTGAAAAAAGTTCTTTTTTGCAAAGATAACATCTGTTTTTAGGATTATGCCTAAATTCTGGAATATCCAATTCTTCAGACTTTACAAAAATCTGCCGGATTCCATTTTTTCTGCAAAATTCCGCTGCTTCGTCCGCTTCACGCTTTGGAAATGCACAAGAAGTCGCCGTTACAGCCACAGCCTTGTTTCCTAAAGTTTCGTGCGCAAGTTTTAACAAAAAAGTTGAATCAACTCCGCTGGAAAAAGCCACAGCCACACTTCCAAGTGAACGCAAATAAGAGCGCAAATCTTCAAGTTTTTCGTGAATATTTTTTTTCGTCTTAAAATCAACTTGAGAGTTTTCTGCAAATTCCTCTTCTGTATTTTCCGCAAAATTTCTTTGTTCATTAAATTTCATCAATACTTATCTCCAGTTTTAAATTTTTGCCAGACAGCCGTAAAATTTTGTTGGGCGTTCCGGATGTTAGCCGGCGAGATTTGCTGGCGAACATAAAATCCTGCTGTTAGCCGGCGCGATTTGCTGGATAACATAAAATTCTGCTCTTAGCCGGAGAAGTTTTAAATCCGCTTTACAAAATTCTTAAAGTCCGAAGATATTTCTTTTGTTCATCTGTAATTCTGTAACTTTCCAGTGCTTTTTGAATTGCTTTGTTGTGAGTCCATTTTTCTAAGTTTTGATTTTCTAAAAACGGAATAACTGCGCTGTACTGTTTTGCGAGTGCGGTGGCAAAATACCAGGCAATCATCATTTTTACGTAATATTCTTCTGAGTAAATTTTTAAAACCATTTTCGGATATTCCAAATCAAAATCTTCGTCCAGAAAATGCTGCATCAACATTCCAACTGCAAAACGCACTGTGTAAGTTTTTTCAGATAAAATCCAAATTTTAATTTGTTCTAAAAGTGGCTTTTTGTGTTTCTTAAAAATTTTTGGTGCCATTTGATCGCAGGTTGCCCAATTATCAACAAACGGAAGAAATTTATTTAATTCTTCAAGGCAAAAATCAAAATCTTTAATTTCACAAATCAAAAAAGCGTGAAGTTGGTTTTCATCAAAATATTTGTGCGGCAGAATATTCAAAAAATCAGAAAAATCATTCTGTTTAAAAAGAGTTTTTGCGAATGTGCGAAGTTGTGGAGTTCTAACACCAATCATAGTTTGAGGATTTACAGTTGGCAAAAGTTTCGCCTGAAAATCACGATACTTTGTGTCTTGCATGCGAAAAAGTTCCTGCTGAATTTCGTGTACGTTCATTTTGAAATTATAACAAATCGCTGTGAAGTTGAAAATTGCAAAGAAACTTTAAACTGGAAAAAGAACATAAAATTGTAAATTAACAAAATAATTTAGTAAAAAAAACATCTGAAAAATCACAGGAACGCCACTGGGAATTTCTGCATAATGATTTAACATCTGGTCATTTTGCTGATTTGATTTTTCACTTCTTGTTTCTTGAATTTCACCAATCTGCAAACCGCCGTTGGTAAAACCAAAAGATTT
Organism: uncultured Treponema sp.; assembly: GCA_964503435.1. Lineage (GTDB taxonomy): Bacteria > Spirochaetota > Spirochaetia > Treponematales > Treponemataceae > Treponema_D. Next base: position 37 of record CAZDAY010000056.1, on the reverse strand, counting down.
TTAATAAAATTTATTTGGGCAGGCCGGCGTTATAAGT
>CAZDAY010000055.1:1857-9061 GCA_964503435.1 uncultured Treponema sp. | reverse complement strand
AGGAGGAAAAAATATATGAAATCAAAAAAAATTCCTGTAATTATTGTTGTAGTTTGTGCTGTTGTTTTAGTGGCAACTTTTTTATTGGTAAAATTTCTTCCTAAGGGCAACAGTTTTTCTGGCGGAAATAGAAGTGAAAACGCAAGTCTTGTTTCTGTGCGAACTATGACGGCGGAACTTCAAACATTGCACGATTACGTTAACACAAACGGCGAAATTGAACCGCAAAGTTCTATTGAAGTTTATCCAAGCATTGGCGGTAAGGTTTTTAGAGTTTACGTAAGTTTGGGCTCGAATGTTACAAAAGATCAACTTATTGCAGAAATTGATCCTAGCGAACCGGGAATTCAATATTCAAATTCTCCTGTTTACGCACCAATTTCCGGCACAATCACAAAAACTCCTTCTAAACAGGGCGAAAAAGTAAGTGTTTCTTCGGCAATCACAATAATTGGCGATGTGGAAAATTTGCAGCTTACAGCAAGTGTTCCTGAACGTTATGTTGCAAGTTTAAAGCCTGGTCTTAAAGCAGAAGTTGTTCTGGAAGCGTATCCAAATGATGTTTTTAGCGCAACTGTAGTTCATGTAAGTCCTGTGGTTGATGCAACAAGCCGAACAAAAGAAGTTATTTTGAATTTTGACAGGCATGATTCTCGAATAAACGCTGGAATGTTTGCAAAAGTTAAGCTTTACACGCAGGATTATTCTGGTGCAATTACAATTCCGTCTACTGCAATTATTGATAAAAATGGTGATGATTGTGTTTACGTTATTCAAGATTCAAAGGCAGTTTTGCGCAAGGTTCAAACAGGAAATTCTGTTGATTCACTTATTCAAATTTTAGACGGCGTTAGTGAAGGCGAAAAAGTTGTTATTGAAGGTATGCGTTCTCTTTCTGACGGAGCAAGTGTTCGCGATATTTCTTCAAGCCAGATAAACTAAAACGTTATTCTGAAGTAATCTGACTTGCTAAGCAATTTTTTAAATCCGCAAATCTATAAAAATAAACTTTAGGAAAGTAAAATGATTAGTGAAAAAACTCTTCAACATCCAATTTTAATGCTCATGATTTTCGTTCTCTTAGGTGTTATGGGCATGTTTACATTAAGCAACACATCAATTTCTCTTATGCCAGATATTGATATGCCTTATCTTATGGTAAGCGCATCTTATTCAAATGCAGGACCTGAATCTGTTGAAAAATCCGTTACAACTTTAATTGAAAATTCTCTGGTTAGTTTGAACAATTTAAAAAACATTTCATCAACTTCTAGCGAAGGGACTTCTGTTGTTTCCCTTGAATTTAATTACGGAACAGATCTCGATGTTGCTACAAATGATGTGCGCGACAAACTTGACAGGATAACCAGGGCTTTGCCCGATGATGTAACTCCTTCGATTTTTAAAATGGACGCAAGTTCTATGCCTATTATGCGCATTGCGGTAAGAGGAAATCGTTCTGCTGATGAATTAAAACAAATTGCTGACGATGATATTGTTGATGTTCTTGAACAGGCGAGTGGCGTTGGTGAAGCAAATTCAATGGGCGGTAGAACACAAATTGTTAGAGTTGAACTTGAGCAAAACAGACTTCAGGCCTATGGATTAACTTTGACTGGCGTTGCAAATACGCTTTCTTCACAAAATATCGAACTTGGCGGCGGAACAATTACAGAAGGTTCCCTTGATTATAACAGAACTGCTGGTGAATTTTCAAGTATTGACCAAATCAATAATACAGTTGTTAAAAAAACTTCAGGATATGATGTAAAACTCAGCGACATTGGTCGTGCTTACATGGGATATCAGGACGCAAGCAACGTTGTTTACATAAATGGCGAACCTGGTGTTTATATTAGCATTACAAAGCAATCTGGCGAAAACAGCGTAAATGTTGCAAATGAAGTTTACAAAAAAATCGAAGAACTTGATAAAACTTTGCCAGAAGATATAACTCTTGAAATAATCCGCGATGACACAGAATCAATCCGCGATACAATAAAAACTCTTTTGGATTCAGCATGGCAGGGACTTGTGCTCGCAGTAATTATTCTGTTTATCTTCCTTTGTTCATTTAAAACCACAATCATTATTGCAATTTCAATTCCACTTTCTTTAGTTATAACCTTACTTGCCATGAATATGGTAGGAATTACGCTTAATATGATGACAATGACCGGTTTGATTTTAGGCGTAGGAATGATTGTAGATGCGTCAATTGTTATAATTGATAATATTTATGCTTACAGAAATCGTGGCGCAAAACCTAGAATTGCTGCAATTTTAGGAACTCAAGAAATGATTATGTCGGTTATTTCTGGAAACCTTACAACTATTTGTGTATTTATTCCATTTCTTTTCTTTATGAAAGATTTAGGATTTATGGGACAAATGTTTAAAGGAATAATTTTTACAATCGTTATTGCTTTGGTCAGTTCACTTTTTGTTGCAATTTTCTTGATTCCTGTTTTAGCCGGACACTTTTTGCCTCTTTCAAATAGAAGTGAAAAACCTGTTAGAAATCCTTTCTTAAAATGGCTTTATGGAATTTTCCAAAAGATGCAAGATGTAATTCGTAAACTTTACGAAAAAGCATTAAAGGCGGCGCTTAAACATAGAATTGTTACAATCGTCATTTGCTGTACGCTTTTAGCAATTTCTCTTATGCTGATTCCGACAATGCGTATCCAGATGATGACTGGTGGTCATGATGACAGCGTTACTGTAAATCTTACTTTACCAATTGGAACTTCGCTTGAAGAAACTACAAGAATTACAAATGAATTCCAAAAAATCGTTGAAAGTGAAGTTAAAGGCTACAAAACTTTAATTACGAGCATTGGTTCTCGTGGCAGAAGTGGAGCATCTTATACAAGTTCCATTCAAATTAATTTGCCAGAAAGTGAAGAGCAAATTGATAACGATGTTACAATTCAAAACAAATTAAGAGCACATTTTGCTGATTACGCTGATGTAACGTTTTCATTTGGTCAGGGAATGAGGCAGCAAATGACAGGAAACGATCTTGACATTGCAATTCGTTCTTCTTCGCTAACAAACGCCCTTGATGTTGCAAATAAAATCGGAAAAGTAATGGAAAGTATTCCAGATATTGGTGAATATACAATAGATACAAATGAAGGTTTGCCACAGGTTGAAATCGAAATTGACCGCGAAAGAGCGTATAATTTTGGCGTTAATGTTGCTACTGTTGCTAACGAAATAAACGCGAGCATAGAAGGCACTTCTTCAACAGTTTATCGCAAGGATGGTGAAGAATATACAGTTTATGTAATGCTTAGGCCAGAAGACAGGCAGCAAGTTATAGATTTGGAACAGATTTATGTTATAGGTTCAACTGGTTTAGTCAGCGTTGCAAATTTTGCAAAGGTTGTTAGAGGCTATGGTCCTGTAAGTATTTCTCGCGAAAACCGAAGTCGTATTGTTCACGTAACTGCGGATATTCTTTCTGAAGAAAATGCAAATGTTGTTGAAAATAAAATCAAAGAAGGCATTGCAAATTCTTTCATTATTCCAGATGGCGTAAGCGTAAGTTATGAAGGTTCCTGGAACGATATGCAGGACATGGCAAAGACTTTTGCTATAATTATTGTAATGGCGATTATTTTAGTATTTGGCGTTATGGCTGCAACTTACGAAAGTTTTAAAGCGCCAATCATAAATCTTGCGACAATTCCGTTCCTTGCTATTGGTATTGTGTTTATTTACAAAATTACTGGTCAGCCGTTCTCTATGTTAAGTGCCATTGGATTGATTATGCTCGTTGGTATTGTTGTAAATAACGGAATTATTCTTGTTGACTACACAAATCTTTTGGTTGAACGGGGAATGGAACTTAGAAAGGCATGTTATGAAGCGGGCTGCAGTCGTTTGCGTCCGGTTTTGATGACAACACTTACAACAATTCTTGGTATGCTCCCAATGTGTTTTGCAACCAGCGGAAGTGCGGGAATGGTTCAGCCGATTGGAGTGGCAGTTGTGGGCGGATTAACGTCTTCTACATTTATAACGCTCTTCTTTATTCCAGTTTTGTATTCGTTTGTAATGAAAAAGGGCAAAAAAACTTCAAAAATGAATTTGATGGTAAATCTTCCGCCTGAAGCACAAAAATTTATTGATGAAGAAAGAGCAAAAGAAAAAGCAAGTCAGGAATCTGATTTTAATGAATTTGAATCAAGTTCTGATGACTAAGAACTGTCATGCTTAACTCGTTTCAGCATCTATTACTAACAGCACTTGCGAGATTTACAAAGTAAGTCTCGTAAGTAAGTGCAATCTTAGCACTTTATTGCGAGAAGTTGAGCGACGAAGCAATCTACTTGCGGTTTTAAAATAAAAATAGCGTTTATTGCAAGGACTGATTGAACTTGCAAACTTTTTAATAGGAGAAATTTTAATGTACAGAATAGAAATTATTTCAAATAAATCTGTTGAAGAAGATATTGTTGAAGCTCTCGAAGAATTTGTTCCAGGAATTTTGTATACGCAAATTCCTTTGGCTTACGGTAGGGGAGGCGAAAGTCGCAAGCAGGGAACTTCAACCTGGCCGGAAACAAATTTTGTTTTAATCAGTTATATTGAAGATGAACATTTGGCTGCGGTAAAGTCTGTAATCACTGCAATTAAGCAGAAATTTCCGCGCGAAGGAATAAAAATGTTTGTTATAAAAGGTGATGAATAAATCCTGAATTTGCTGATTTTTTTTACGCTAAGATTTTATGTTGCCGGCAGTTGAGTGAAAAGTTTAGAACGTAGCGGTAGTAGTTCGACAGGTGTTTGCTGAGTTTATCGAAGTACACCAACCATAGTTCGACAGGCGGTTGCTGAGTTTATCGAAGTGCAACCACCGGTTTTTATTTTTATCAAGCAGTTCTAAAGTACAATTTTATTCAAATTTTGCAATTTCTTCCTGACAGAGTGTGTCGCAAATCTCATTGTATTTAATGCCAGCGTGTCCTTTTACCCAATTCCATTCAATGTCAAGTTGAGCACAAAGAGAATCCAGTGCAATCCAAAGTTCTTGATTTAAAACAGGCTTTTTTGCCGCAGTTTTCCAGCCATTCTTTTTCCAGGAATGAATCCATGTAGTAATTCCGTTTTTAACATATTGACTATCTGAAAAAACAGAAATTTTTTTGCATTTCCATTCTGATTTTTGGCTTACGGCGTAAAGTGCGTTTATTGCAGCGCTCAATTCCATGCGGTTATTTGTAGTTTGCTTGTCTCCGCCAGAAAGTTTGATTTCCTGATTTTCAGCCAGAATTACGCATGCCCATGCGCCCGGTCCTGGATTTCCGTGGCAACCGCCGTCAGTGTAAATAATAATTTCGTTTTGCATTCTTCGATTTTAAGCGATTATTGCTTTTCTTACAATCTGAATTTTTAAGCTACGAAACCATAAGATGTGCTCCAAAATAAAATTTAAATAAATAAAAAAGCCGACCTGGAAAAATCCAAATCGGCTGCTTTTAAACTAATTGCTTAAATTAGAATGAATACTTCCAAGAAACTGGGAACGAAATTTTTGTTGCACCCTCAGTTTCAAGTTCAACGTTAACGCCAGCATCAAATGCACTGTTGCCTAATGAGTAACTTACAGAAGGATTGATTACGATGTTTGCTGAAGAGTTGTCAGCATAAGAACCTACAACACCAAGGTTAAGAGCAACACTTACATCGTCTGTAATTCCATAATTTGGTTTAACTGCAAGATAAATATCCTTTTCACCTGCTTTGTCAGCTTCGAAATTTGTTGCAAAATCAAGTAATACGTTGAAATCACCGTTTGTGTAAGAAGAACCGAGTGAAAGAATGTTTCCTTTAATAGCATCTTTAACGCCTGCTTTATCGTTGTAAGCAAATCCGATGTTTACATAGTCTAAACCTTTATTAGCGAGTTTTGCAAACTGTGCATAAACACCAAATGTACCTTTCCAGCCATTATCATCTGCATTCAATACATCTCTAACTGCAAAACCTAATGAACCAAGGTCGCTATATTGATAATCAGCACCAAAGTTTAATGCTGGTTTTACGTTTTTCTTACCGAATTCTGCTGGATCACCATCTAAAGCTGCTCCAATGCGTAAACCTGTAACTGGTCTAACTACAAGTGATAAAAGGCTTGAACCAAAGTTTCCTGCACTTACTCTGTCGTCCCAAATAGGAAGATAATCACCTGCAACATGAACTCCATCGTGGAAACCAATTGTAAGAAGTTCAATAGGGCGGAATTCAACATAGTAATCAGAAACTTCAATAGAGAGAGAGCCGTAGTTATATGTTTCAGGCACCAAGTTTTGATCAATGCTGAAAGATGTTTTTGTTTCAATTAAAGCATCAACTTTTGCAGATTTAAGTTCAACGTGTGCTTTATCTGTAATACCAGCAAAATCTGTTTCTGCACTTGAATCAGCAGGAATTGTAATATTTACAATGTTTGATTCAATTTTGTTATATGCATCAATTTCTACTTGCGCAAATACTGACGCACCCATTGCGAACATTGCTGTACTAGCAACTAAGGCTTTTACCATTTTTTTCATAAATGATACTCCTAAAAATAGAATAAACAGTTTGCAACGCAAACTTCAGGATTGTTCAACCCCTTGAACTCTCCCGACTTCTTTTTCTTGTTAACATCAGAAAAGTGATTATTAACAATTTATAAAAATGATAAAACGAAATTTTAAAATTGTCAATAATTTACCCAAAACGAAAAAGAGGACGAGGAATGGGAAATCAAAAAACGAACGATTTGAAAAAGGTCGCGACGGCTTTCGAGTTTGAGGGAACGAAAGGGAGAACGAACGAGAAAACGGGCGCCGAGCGCGCGGGAAACGGCGCGTTAGACGGCGTTGTCGGCGATTGGTTATTGGAAGAATTAAAACGCGAAATAAACGACTTATGCGAAAGGATAAGCGAAAAAGAGAGGTTGGAAAACGTCTCTCTAAAGCGTCGGATAGAGGAGTTATACGCGGAGAATCTACGCCTCAAGGGTTAAATTTTTTTTGTCGTTACGATTTAATTTATCGTTGCGCACTGTTCTCTTCGCTTTGTCATCGCTTTGTTTTTTCATTGTCATTGCTCATTTTCGCCCCTCATGTTATTGCTCTTTTTTCTATGTCATTGCTCCTTTCCCCCTTATGTCATTGCTCTTTTTTCTATGTCATTGCGAGGAGCG
>CAZDAY010000055.1:0-1847 GCA_964503435.1 uncultured Treponema sp. | reverse complement strand
AAGCGACGAAGCAATCTCAAACGAGGGGCATAGTTCAAGCGAGATTGCTTCGGATTTTGACAAATCCTCGCAATGACTGTAAAAAAAGGCAATCTCGCTTGATTTCTTTCGGTCATCGCGGCGACCGCGTTAAAAGGACTCGTTCCGCGTCGCGCGACAAAAAAATATAAGTAATAGCGAAAATCGCCCGTTTTAGATTGACAAATTTTCCCGAAGAGTATAAAATGAATGTGTTTATATCCAAAAATATTTCATTCGGGAGTATTTACAGTTATGAAGAATAAAAAATTCTCGGGCATTTTCGCTTTTCTTCTTTGCGTTTGCCTTGCTCTCGCAACGTTGCCGCTCGGTTTCGCTAACGCAGCCGAGGGTTCGGGAACGTCGCCCGTTGTCTCGGTCAGAGCCGCCGTCGACTATAAGGTCAAAGAACTCGGCTTTGAATCCGACGAACTTAAAAACGAAGATTTGTCCGTTAAAAAGAACGGAACCGACGTTACGAAACTCGTCGGCGACGCCGTAGACGCCGAAGCCGCCGCGAAATGTTGGGTTACCGTTACCAAAAAAGATAACGTCGAATACGTTACGAAAATTACCTTCGACTATACTAAGGAACTTTTCGAGGGCGACGATTCTTATTTCGACGAGTATCTTCTTACTTATGGCGGAGTCGAGATAACCGTTAAGGTTTTTGCTAAAGAGACCGACGTCGATCGCTTGATTTTGAAAACCGACGCTTCCGTTCTCGACGCCGTTAAAAGCGGTATCGAAAAAGACGCCGACGGAAACGTTAAACTCAATTCCGACGATAAGGTGGTTTTGCCGTCCGAAATTTGGAATCTTCTCGATACCGATTCGACCATTTATTCGGTCGATAAGTTGACCGCGAAAGTCTTCGTAAAGACCCCCGGTTCCTCTTGGACTTCCTCGAGTTCGGCTTCGGGCAAAAACTCCGCCGACCTCAAACTTACCCCGTCTAACGGCGGAACCTATTATTTCTACGTTCTTTTCTCCGATCCCGACGGCAATACGACCGAAAAGGATTCGGATTTGGTCGAGAAATTCGACGGATTCCACGATCCCGACACCGACGCGCTCGTAATCCCCGTTTTCTCGTTCGTATACCGTAAGGACGGCGCTCCCACCGTTACCCTTTCCTCTTCCAATAAGACTCAAAAGGGAATAATCGGTCAGAGCAACTCGGCGGTTTCTTATACCGTTTCGGGCGCCGCGGCAAACGGAAAAGAGTTCGTTTTGAAATTCCGCGCCAACGGTTCCAACGATTGGGTCGTTGCCGAAGCTGGCAAGCACGCCGATTTTGACGCCGATTCGTTCACGGCTTCCTCTTTGAAGTTCACTCCCTTGCAAATGGGAAGTTTCTCGTTCGAAGTTAAAGCCAGAACCGCGGACGGAACCGAAGAAACTATTTTGAACGCCGGAGATTCGGCGAACGCCGTTATCGTCGTTAAGGATAAGGTCGAGGCGGTTAAACTCGTTAACACTAAATTTACCGATTTCTTGAAAAACAACTGGAAATCGCTTATATTCCTCGGAATTGCCGTTCTTTGTCTTATCGCGATCGTCGTTATCTTGTTGTGGAAGCCGAAGGATAAGACCGCTGCGGAAGTCGCGTCCGTAGAGGACGACGTTAAGACCGAGGACGCTTCGGATATCGCCGTCAACGCGGACGATTCGAGCAAAACCGAAGACGCCGCCGATATCGACGCCGAAAATCTTGACGCAAGCGTCGCCGACGCTCCCGTCGCAGAAAGCGCGGACGCAAACGTTGTAGACGCTCCCGTCGTAGAAAGCGCGGAAGCTCCCGTTGACGCCGTTGCGGCTCCCGTTGC